>DATNPK010000099.1 GCA_036703275.1 Coleofasciculaceae cyanobacterium
CCTTCCAAGGCGGTCTTGTGTGGGATGAATAGGAACGAAAGATTGTACCGAAAGAACCAGGAGTAGCCGTGTGCGGTGAAAGTCGCAAGCACGGTTTTGAATGGGAGTGTCGAGGAGCGATCCTCGGCTCGACCCCTAACATCTTTAAGCAGTTGTATTTTTTCCTCACGAGTCATCTTCGATGCTGACTCTTTTACTTTTTTGGTGAGTTCTCGAATATCCATAATTCTAGTGCCTCATATATTTAGATTTCTATTCTACCATCACGGTTTTCTAGCATGAAAATTGAAATACAATCGATGATAGAAGCTGCATAAGTCAAATTCATGACATTAAAAAATCCCCCAAATGAATCATGTAAAAATGCCAGTGTCAATTGTGAGTCAACTTTGTACGATGAATTTTTAGCGAGGCTTATCGAGCGACATACACATCAAAGGGAATTTAATATAGATTGTCTAATTGAGCGTTATTTTTCTATGAGCAGCCTGTCCAAATTTGAACAACTAGATCGACTCAAAAGCTGGTTAGATAGTTTTCGACCTCTTTCGCCAATTATTGTTGAGGAACTGAAAAAACTATACGACGTTCAGTTTATCTACAATTCCAATGCAATTGAGGGCAATACTTTAACTCAAAGTGAAACTGAATTAGTTCTATCCAAAGGTATTACTGTCGGTGGCAAAACTTTGATCGAACACCTAGAAGTAATTGGACATAAAGACGCGATTGATTATGTTGAATCTCTATCTCAGCAAAAGCAAGCTTTAGGAGAATGGGAAATCAAGCAAATTCATAACTTAATCCTGAGAAAAATTGCTCCAGAGGAAGCGGGAAAATATAGACAACTAGATGTCAAAGCAGCAGGAACAAACTACTTGTATCCAGCTCATTATCTAATATCTCAATTGATGAATGATTTTATTGATTGGCTCAACTCAGAGGCAGCGCAAAATTTGCATCCCGTGGAATTTGCTACTGTTGCACATTACCGCTTTGTTTCAATTCATCCCTTTCGCGACGGTAATGGAAGAACAGGGAGATTATTAATGAACTTACTATTATTACGTGTGGGATATCCTATTGTGGTTATTTCCAATCAGCAGCGAAATAACTATATTGACGCTATAGCTTACGGACAAAAGAATAGTGATGATGTCAGTCAGCTTGTAGATTTAGTTTTATCAGCGACTAAAAGCTCTTTAATTGAAACACTGAGATTAGTTGTTACTGCTGCTGACAGTCGTGGTAGGGGAAAACCTTTTTATCAAGAAATGATGGCTATTTTAGATGACTAATTTGATATGAATAAAATTGCGTTTACAGAAGATTTGGTGGTTCAAGATTAGTAAAATTAGTAGCCCCATAATGCTTATCAATCATTTTGGCAGATGTTCCTGTCCATCTTCCAATTGCTGTACTGTTGTAATGTGCTTCGACACACATAGTAATAAAGGTATGTCTCGTCTGATAACTCTTGCGATATGGAATTCCAGACTTCTTTAAAATTGATTTCCAAGCTCTGTTCGAGAAATTGTGATGATCTAAGATTTTACCTTGACGACTAGTAAATATAAAAGAATCTGATTTCGTTGAATCAGGTCTGATTTTTTGGAGAATTTCTTTTACCTCAGCATTTATCGGAAAATCTCTTTTCTTTTGAGTTTTCAATCCTTCTTTGCAAACCAATCCAGACTCAGACATAACAATAGCTTGTCGAAACTTAATTACACTCTTAGCAATATGTTTCCACTGCAAGGCAATTGCTTCAGAAGGTCTACATCCAGTGAAGAAAAGAAACCGAACATAAGGCGCATAGTAAGAATAATAGCGATCGCTTTCAAAGGTTTGAATAATCAGATCTCTTTCTTGTTTGGAAAAAGGATTAACATCAGCCTCTTCATCTGTTCCTTTTGGGAGTGAAATTGTCATCAAATCAAATGGATTTGTTTCAATCAAGCCTTCTTTGATAGACCATTTACAACAAGCTTTAAGTTGTGTTAGACATCTTTTAGCAGTACTGACAGTTTTATGTGTAAGCAACCAGTCTCGAATAGCTGATGCCTCATCTAAAGAACGAGTTGGAAAAGCTGCTATATGGTTTCGATATCTTTGGAAATCTTTAGCATAAGTACTTGGACTTACTTGAGGCTTTTTAAACTCGCTATATTTTTGCCACAGCTCATACAAGCTGAGCTTATCAGCTTCGGCAGACAAAGTTAAAGCAATTTTCTCGCGATCGCCAGCCGATTTATATTTTGCAAGTGTAGTGTCAAATTTTTCCTTGAAAATGTCTTGTTCTATTTCTGCTGCTTTTAACTCAGCAAATCTTCGATTGATAAGAGTATCTGATAGTCCAAGGGAAATATAGCGACGTTTGCCGCCAAAACGAAAGCGTAACTGTAGGCGATCGTGAGATTTAAAAACTACTACCGAACCTTTGGAGGATTTTTTGCCAGGAATTTTAGATGTCATCTCAGTAGATGGGTGTAATTATTACACCTTTATCCTGACAAAATTTACACCCAATTTACACCCAAAAATTGTCTAAACTCACCTGAAAATACCCCAAAAAATTTTCTTAGGAGAATTTGCCTTTTAATTACACAAGCCTCCAAAAGCTTCTCAAAAGCTGAATCCAGCGTTATTATTAAAGTGTCAGAGGGGAGACTTGAACTCCCGACCCTCGGCTTATGAGTCCGATGCTCTAACCAACTGAGCTACTCTGACTTGATTCGAGACAATAATGATAAATATAACAAAAATAGGTAATTAAGTAAAATTTATTTCCCGAGGCTAAATCACTATCGATTTGGTATTTATGTACTTATTTAGGATGGGCGATCGCAATTGATGAAGATCGATGCCGATCTCAACAAAACTCAACAGCAGTTATTGTAACCTCCAGAAATTTGGTTAAAATACCCAAGCAAGAGATAATGAATAATAGATTAGTGAAGTAAATTTTCCTGCTATATGGTACAAGCCGATAAGAAACCCAGAGAGTCAGAAACACTTACCATATTTGACTTGAACAGCTATTTAAAACAGCAAAAAGCGATAGTTGAACAGGCATTAGAGCACTCAATTACAGTGGCTAGACCCGAAAAGATATATGAGGCAATGCGCTATTCTTTGCTTGCTGGTGGCAAAAGGCTACGTCCGATTCTGTGTTTGGCAACTTGCAATCTGACTGGTGGCAGGTCAGAAATGGCAATGCCAACTGCCTGTGCTTTGGAAATGATTCATACGATGTCGCTAATTCACGACGATCTTCCCGCAATGGATAATGACGATTTTCGTCGGGGTAAACCAACTAACCATAAAGTGTACGGGGATGATATCGCGATTTTGGCAGGAGATGGTTTATTGGCTTATGCTTTTGAATATGTTGCTACCCAAACTAGAAATGTCGAACCCCAAAATATTCTGCGGGTGGTAGCTTGTTTAGGTCGTACTGTAGGTGCTGCAGGTTTAGTTGGCGGGCAGGTATTAGATCTAGAATCTGAAGGGAAAACAGATATTACCGCCGAGACTTTGAGCTTTATTCATACTCATAAAACAGGGGCGTTATTAGAAGCATCGGTTGTGTCTGGAGCCATACTAGCTAATGCTTCAGAAGCAGACATAAATCGACTATCGCAGTATGCTCAAAATATTGGTCTAGCTTTTCAGATAATTGATGATATTTTAGATATTACGGCCACAGATGAACAGTTAGGCAAAACTGCGGGTAAAGACCTAGAGGCGCAAAAAGCTACTTATCCTAGTTTATGGGGGTTAGAAAAATCCCGGCTCAAAGCACAGGAATTAGTGGATAGTGCGATCGGCCAGTTATCTGTATATGGGGTAAAAGCTGAGCCACTAAGAGCCGTAGCTAACTACATAGTGACTCGCGATCGCTGATAAAATCCACTTATATAAAGTTTTTTGGGGCAAAAAAGACAAACTATGCAGGAAGTTGCTGATATCTTACACAATCAGATATTGTTGATCGCACTTATAGCCTGTATTTCAGCTCAGGGATTGAAGTTAATAATTGATTTAATTACAAGTCGGAAGTTAAACGTTACTTATTTACTCTCTCCAGGCGGAATGCCGAGCGCGCACTCAGCTTTAGTTGGTGCATTGGCAACTAGTGTTGGCTTAACGAAAGGATTATCTTCCGCCGAATTTGCGATCGCCTGTCTATTTGCGATTATTGTCATGTACGATGCAGCAGGGGTTCGTCAAGCAGCGGGAAAACAGGCAAAAATACTCAATCAAATTATTGATGAATTATTTCAGGAAGAACATAACCTTAACGAAGAAAGATTAAAAGAGCTACTGGGACATACTCCTTTTCAGGTTTTAGTCGGTCTTAGCTTGGGAATTGGTATTGCCATGGTCTTTTCCAAATATGTTTGGATAGTTAGTTGAATTGGCGACACTTGCTAACTATAGTCATTCCAACTTAGTTTCCGTGTGTTGATAGATGTTGTTAGAACAGTTAATCCCTTAAGGGCGAAGGGGTTCTTCGCCCTTACCTAATCCTGTGTTTTTATATTGGGCATGACTATAAATGAACTAATTTTGGCCAATATTTGGTTAAAAGCTGCACGAACTTCTAACAGTTCTTTTAACCAAATATTTGATGATGCGATCGCTTGTTCATTTTGTTTTCTTGCTTCAGCAATTTTTTGTTCAATTTCTCCATAAACTTGTCGATCAAATTCGTAAAATTGAATTTCTACCTGATGTTCTAAGTCTTTGGCTAGTTTTTGAAATTGACTAGTAATTTGCCAACGTGCATCAGCCATATCTTGTTCGAGTTTTCTTTCTTTAGATACTTCGAGTAGATCTAAACCCAAAGCACCTACCGCAAAAATTGGACCTAAACATTTAGCAAAGTTACCAATATTTTTAGCCATTCCCACCGCTTGCCAAGGTTTAAACTTGAAGCCGATAGCTTTACCCATACCTAAAACTCTTTGATGTAAGCCACCGCCAGCAACATCAATGCCCCGTAAAAAAACTTTTTTACCAGCAGTGTTTAAGAAACCTCTACTGGCATTTTTCAAAATATTCGCACCTGCAAATTCAGCAATACCATTTAACTTACTAAACTGCTCTCTTAATGCGTCAATATTAATTCCCTCATATATGTGATTTACAAATATATCTAAGGACTTCTGAATATAGGCAATATAAGCTTGAACTAAATCACCTTCTAATACTTTTTCTACTTCTTGCTTTATATCTTCTACTGCTATATCAACGACAGCTTGCATTTCTCGTCCAGCTTTTTCATAGTATTGTTCTGCTTCTAAATTAATTGTTTTCAGCTTGTATTCCCATTCCGTTTCACTACTAACTTTGCCAACATAGTTAGCTAATTCTACTCCTGATTGAGCAATTGCTGAAGCTTGTTTTAAAGCAATACTTTGAATTTTGATTTTGACACGGTTACGTTCATTTTTTACTTGACGAGATAACTGATTGAGAATTTCAAAATATGTTGAATCTCCACCAGAGTTACGAGTAAGTTCGGCTTGTGCTTCGTTAACTGCACTCAAGGCGATACGAACGGGAGTATCTAATTTTGCTAAAAAACCACGACGTTCAACAAACTGATTTAATTCTTGAATAAAGGTTTCAAAACGACTAATTTCACATAAAAATTCATCATCTTCATCAATTCCATCGCAATAGTCTTTAGCATCAATAAAACAAACAGGAAAATCATCAAGAGAATAAGGCTTGACTGCTTCTGCCAAACTGTGACGATAGTTGACAATTTTTTCTGCTTCTTCTCCTGCTTCATCAGACATTTTATTAACTACCAGCATCATTTTCCAAGCATAGCCTTTTTCATAAGCTAGCTTTTTAAAGTTCTCTACCGTAAGAGAATCAAACAGCATATAAGTCAGAGAGAAAACTAATAAATCAGCTTGATCAATTGCCTCATAAGTAATAGCATCATGATCTTTACGCTCTGTAAATAGCCCAGGTGTATCAATTATCTTGATATCATTCCAGTTATAAGCAGTGGTTTTATCTGTAGCAATATCGGCATCAATTTTAATATCTCTTTTGCCTGTAAGTGCTGAAATTATGGTTGATTTACCTGCGCTGTATTGTCCGACAAAAGCAACACTAATTAATCCTTCTCGTTGATAATTCTTTAAATCTTGCTCTAATTTTTCTTTGATATGATGGAGATTTTCATTTGAGTTGTGTGACAGCAAGTTGTTGAAATTATTGCAAGCATTATTAAATTTTTGAGTGAGAGTAGCAGCGTTAAATTTTTAATTTTGATTTATGATTAAATACCTAATAATTTTTAATAGTAAGATATATGTTTAGCTTGCATTTAATTGAGAAAATAATCTTTTTAGTAAACCTCGATTGAGATATCTTCTTGAATAACTTGTTTTATCTCTTCTAAAGATTTTTTAATTTTAATTTTAGTTTTAGTTTGAATAGTTATGCTTTGTCCAAATTTTCGATCAACTTTGGCAATTACTTTATTGCTGCTTTCAATGGTTCAAAGGTTCGTATTCATCTTTTGACCAATCAATTATGCGTTTGGCATATCCACAGTTAAGATAATTAACAGTTGCATCTAGACTATTTTGTGCTTTTTCTAATTGATTTGATATATTATTTAAACCTCCTAATAGTTCATTAAAATAACTGTTGATATTTTTAGATACATCAGAACAATATTTTTCAAGATTTTCAACTGCCTTGTCAATAATAGCTCGTCTTTGCTTCAAGACTTGATAGCGAAGAGAACGTTGAATTTGTTCTACAGCTTTACGGCGTTTTTCTTGTTTCGATGTAAACAAGTTGGACATCAAACTTATACCTAAACCAATAGCTCCTAATGCAGCACCTATGGGAGCAGCAATTAGTCCTAAAGGCGCAAAAGCAGCTATCAATACTATTAATCCTCCTCCCATCTGAAGCAAAGTTTTTATATTAAATGTATCTTGGCTGTTTAATTTAAAGTTACCAACATTCAATTTAGAAGCAAGCTCTAATTCTCTACCTATCTCTTTTAATGATTCTTTGATTTCTTGCTTGAATTTCTCTACGGCTTCCTCATTAGATAACTGAAGTCGCTTTTCAAGTCTAATGTCTTGTATTTTTTGTTTCCAAGCTCGATTTAATTCACGTTTATCTGCTTCCCAATGGTTTTCGGAAAATTGAGGAATGGTATTAAGAAGATCCTGAAAAATAACTTTAATTTGTTGCTCTAAATATTCACAACTATCTCTTTGAGCTTTTCTAATATCCTCACGAATAGTTTCTTGCTTGGACTTTAAAGTATTACTAAAACTTTTATAAGCTTGTTTTTCTTCGGTTATCCATTTATCGGGTTTTTTAATTGAACCAATAGTAGAACCTAAAAAAGTTTGCGATCGCCTGATTGCACCGTGCTTAATTAAAGATTCCCGAATTGAGTCAAGGAAGTCTTGTATTCTACTAGCTTTATAAAGCTTATCTTTATTTTCTTGATGTTCTGCATCACTAGATAATTGTGCAGCTAACAGCATTACAGGAACAATATCAAAATAGTCATTATAGTTTTTACTTACATGACGGCGAATACGATCTATGTGTCCACTAATGCTACTTTCCCCATCCTTGGTAAATAGTTTATTAGGGTTTTTCAGAAAGTGTTGTAAGCGTTTGGAATCGCAAAGATTATGTTTAAGATTGAGAATAATAATTAAAGGTTTTGCTTTTTCTTTTAATTGCTCTAAAAACTTAAACTCTGTTTCTTGAATACTGTCATTAGTAACGACATAACCAATAACATCAGCTTCATCAACAATACTTTTAGCAATCTCCTCATCATCTCTTCCCCCAGCATCAGCAGCACCAATACCAGGAGTATCAATAATCCGAATGTTTTTCCATTCATAAATACGATTAAAGCGAGTCGTGCGCTGTTTTCCTACTCCAATTGATTCCCAACCATCTTGGGTAATAATTGAATGCAGTGTACTTTTACCTGCTTTAGTTCTTCCCATGAAGGCGATAGTAAAATAGCTTAAAGCTCTTTGTTTGGCTTGATGCGATTCTTTAACTCGATCTAATTTTTTAATAATTTCTGCTTCGAAAGATTTTTTACTGTCTTCAAGTTGCTTGACGACTTCTTTGCCAGTTATACCTTTACTATTGTTGTTTTTAATTCTGCTAATTACTGATTCCAAATTAGAATTTAAAGTGTTGAGAGTTTTTTCCGTTTTCTGAAAAGCTAATTCTGCATACTTATAATCTTCTTGAGCAATCTGGCTACAGCTTTCAACTGCTTTAATGTATTCTTCTCCAATCAGCAGTGTTTCCTGTTTGACCTTCGCTTTTCGACTATCGGCAAATTTTTCGGCGCATTGTCGATGCCAATCAATTTCTTCTTCTGACCAATTCCAAATTTTGCCTATTTTGTGAATTAACTCTTTTTCTAAAAAAGCAAAATCTCCATCAACATGAGCCATTGCCAGAATCTGTCGAATTAATTCTGATTGTTGGCTTGTAGAAATAAAATTTATAATTTTGTCTACGGTAAGATGATTCGGATCTTGTGCAAAAATCTTGTCCATCTCATCTTTAGTCTGTTGTGAGTTAGCGCGATCGCTTAATTCATTAAGATATTTAATCTCTTCAGAATGAATTTGTTTATCTGCACAGATAAGATGAGTAAGTAATAAAAATCCGTAATCTAATTGCTCTGAGACAAGTGGAGAGTTAGACATGGATAACTTAATTCTCAATGGTAATTGCTTTAATCTATAGTTCCCGATTCAATAAACAATCAATACAACCTGATTAGAGAACCCTAAGCCTATAACTATTGATTTATCGCTCTTGCTCAGATAAATAAATTTTTTGGGGCTGTTTACTCGCAGTATTTCGTTAGTCCAAACTACAGACATAACCCCTAAATAAGCATTAAAGCTATTGGCAGTTTGACTAGGTAAAGCTATTCGTGTAAAACAACAATCAATCATCAAAGATGTTTTACAGTGTTAAATATAAGTTTTTCAGAACGGATAAACTGGTCAAAACTTTGTCATCGCCTGAGTTTGGGCTTGGTTTTTATCGGTGTCTTGGTTCGCCTAGTTCAGTATCTGAGCAATCGTTCACTTTGGGGTGATGAAGTCAATCTGGCTTTGAACATTATCGATCGCTCCTACGGGGAATTATCTCAACCATTGGATAACAATCAGGCAGCACCGTTAGGATTTCTCTGGGTTGAAAAGTTAGCCACACAGATCGGGGGAAATAGTGAATATGCTTTAAGGCTATTACCCTTTATTGCCAGTATCGTATCTTTGAGTCTATTTTATCGACTGGTACGCCGATACAGCTCAGCTTTAGCTGCACCTATAGCGATCGCTTTGTTGGCTGGGGGTCGTTACACGCTTTACTTTGCTACAGAATTGAAGCCTTATTCTAGCGATCTAGCGATCGCCCTGATTTTATTTTGGTTACTAACTTCAGCGCCTCAGCAAATTTTGCCAGTAAAAACAAGAATTAGTTTTGCCTGTTTAGGCGGCTTGGCTATTTGGTTTTCTTATCCCTCCATTTTCGTTTTAGCGGGTTTGGCAGGCTGGAATCTGGTAACCGCTGAAAAAAGATACTTAGCTAAAATTCTCATCAATCGAAGCGGCATATATTTAACCTGGCTGGTTAGCTTTGGTTTATTCTATTTCCTAACCATTGCTAATACTTTAAACAACGAAGATTTAAATTCATCTTGGGAGTCGCGATATCCAGATTCTTTTGGCGATATTATCTGGTTGTTTGATGCTTTGGGCAGGTTTTTTTATCATCCAATGGGTTTTGTGGGCGTAACTGATGGGATCGGCATCTTTGCCTTTATTGTGGGCTGTATTATCTGGTATCGCCATAACCGAACTATCTTTTTAGCTTTAATTGCTCCTTTTATTGCCACCATAATTGCTGCTTACCTCCATAAATATCCTTTTCGCGATCGCTTGATTCTCTTTTTAGCTCCCTTGGGAATGATCATTGTCGCCGAAGGGATTGCGTTTATGCTGATCAAATTGAGCCGAGTTAATCGAGCTAATGCCCCAAAATTTGCTTGGCTGTTTGGCTTACTAGGAATTGTCTGTCTTTGCGCCTTAACTTTTCCCGCAATTTATCGCGCTGGCAATTTGATTATTCACCCTGAATTAAAACATGAGGTCAAACCAGTATTGAGCTATGTTGCCCAGCACAATCAACCAGGAGATAAAATTTACGTCTATGAAGAGGGAAGTCAAGCCTTTGCTTACTATCTGCAATTAAAAAACTATTCAGATTTAGATTACATTTACGGTACAGCTAACTTTTCCTCTAAGGAGCAAAAATTATCAGCTAAGCTGCGGGAATTGAGCGAAGATCTCCAACCGCTAAAAAATCATCCAGTTTGGTTTATACTCCGCGCCGAGCGTCCAGAAGAGCTAGAAATACTTCGCTATCTCGATCAAATCGGTCAGCAGCAAGATGCTTACAAACATACTGGAGCATCAGCCTATCTTTACGATTTGAATAATTTCAATTAATTATAGAGCAGCAGTAAATTTTCTTATCCCAGTCGACACTGAATGAATACTAGTTATCAATCCCTGTCTTTAAATCCACAAGCTCGCACTCAAAAAGTTATTGTGGCTCATTATCATCTATTTAAAAATGCTGGAACATCTGTAGACGCTATTTTAGCCAAGAATTTTGGCTCGAATTGGAGCAAGATTGAGTTTGACAAGATCGATCGCCAATCAAATTCTCAGCTAGTGCAAAATTGGCTATCAAATCATCAGTCAATCTCGGCTTTTTCATCTCATACCGCTCTATTTCCTTTGCCGACTATAGCTAATATTTCTCTGATACCGATTGTCTTTCTACGCCATCCAATCGCTCGCCTCTGGTCTGTCTATAAATTTGAACGCAAGCATAAAAAGATTCTCAATGAAAGTATCAAACTAGCTCAAGAACATGATTTTACTGGCTATCTCAACTATCAATTAGACCAGACTCACAATAGATCCTGTCGCAATTTTCAGACCTATAGATTTTCTTGGTTAAATCCTCAACAAAACTTGACCGAATTACAACAGGCGTTGCATGGTTTAGATTCTTTGCCCATAGTAGGAATTGTCGAGGAGTTTGACTTATCAATGAAGCGTTATCAACAGGCGATCGCTCAATATTACCCATCTTTTCAGGTAAAATCGGTACATAAAAACATTACCTCTCAGCCAAACTTATCTTTAGCCGAAAAACTCGATCTGATTCGTTCCAATTTAGATCGGGCAACCTATCAAAAATTGCTTGACTCTAATTGTGACGACCTTAAACTATATCAAGCAGCTAAGCGCAAATTATTGAACTCCAAGGTAACAAAAGCTTACCTTAGTTGTCTTTAAGCTTAAACTGGTCAAACTTAATCGCGGCAGAATTTGGCTGACGAGTATCATAGCGATAGCTACTAACTATTCCTGTTGCGGTATTAAAAATACTAAAGACTGTAATATCGTTACTGGCAATATAGGGTAACGGTTGCCCAGAATCATCAACCAAAGGAGCAATATTGGGGACAATAGGCGGTAAACCGTGGGGATTTCCCGTTGCAGCAAAGTTTTGCGGACTATAGGTGGGAATTTCGCGTCGATTATCTCCTAAGTGCGCTCCATAACTATTACCGACGTTCGAGGATTCTAAGAAATGCATCCCTGAATTACTTTGAAACCGATTCCAAAGATGGGAATGTCCATAATAAACTAGCTGTACCCCTGCCGATTCTAAAAGAGGAATTAAATCGCGAATGATATAGTCATTTTCAATCGGGTAATCATAATAACGAGACTGCACCTCTCCATCTTCCGAGTAATATAATTTGGGTTGCGGATCGGTATAGGGCGGAACAATGTTTCCTCCAAGGGTGTGGGGTGGATGATGCAGCATGACTATTTTATATTTAGCCTGCTGGTAAGCTTGGCTTTGCAATTGCTGGGTTAACCACTCATATTGAGGACTACCTTGGGCGATTGGTTCAAAAATATGTTGTCCATATCCCCAGGTTTTGGGCTTGTTTAAGTCGGTATTGCTTTCTTTATATCTACCCTGAACATCGGCTTCTAAGCTGGAACTACGCCAAATATTGGTAACATAAAGCGAGATTAGTCTAATATCGCCAAAGGTTGTCGCATAATAACGTTCCCCCCCAGTGCTACTTTTGGGCAGAGTAAAAATCTCTTCGTAGGTATCAGTGTTAAAAGAATTGTTCTTAATCCAGTCTGCCTCTACCCGCGGATTATTGGTCGGATTGACTTTAGCAGTCGATTGATAAAATTCTTTGGCTACCTGACGAGGATGAGGTTGGTTAAATTCTTGTTTGAGCGTACTATCAGGGGATACTTTTCCCATCACTTCGTGATTGCCTATTGCGGTAAAAAGAGGCGCGTGCTGAATTATTTGTCCTCCATGATAGGTAGTCGTAATACCATTACTTTCGAGCTTATAGTTGGCTTTCCCTTGCAGACTGGGAAAAAATGCTCCACCGCGAAGGTCATCAAACCATTCTGACGCGCGATCGGCAATATTAACTAAGTCTCCTGGAAAAAAAACCGCATCGACTTGACCGACAGTTTTTACCACCTGTTCTAAATTAGCAGTGGTCATCGGCATTAACTGATGATCGGAAGTAAGGAGAATTTGAAGTGAAGTACCAACTGTAGGCTGGCTGGCAAGGGTAAAGCGATCGCTCTTTACAACTTGTCGCTCCTGAATGCTTTCAACCTTATATGGTACTCGCTGATTGGGAGTTAAACCTGTAACTACGGCTTCGTGTCGCCAGATATCTCTAAAAGATTTAGCCTGAGGGTTATCTAGTTGAGAATCTCGATCTTCGCGTACGCGACTTAACTTAGTGGTACTAGCGATCGCTTGTTGTCTTAATTGCTTCCCATATTTAACCACATGGCGATCGCCTTTAAATTCTGTAAACCAGACTACATTCACACTATTTTCAGTAGGTAACTGTAGAAAAGGATCGCTCAAAAGCGAGATCTCGTTAGCTGTTTCTAGCTGTTTTTGAGAGGCAAAGGTCATAGATAAATTATTAATAGCGATCGTCGTAAAGATTGTCAGAGACAGCAATACTAGTTTAGCGATTTTCATTGACTCAACTAACTATTTGAACCTGTTTGTCGAGGTAGATTTATTTTTGGGTAAAGTAGGGCTTTCAATAGGTCAATACTTACTAGATATTATCGATCAGTAAAATTAACTATTAGTTCAATAACTTACCTATAAATCGGGTAAAAACGTACCTGAATAAAGCTTTTCAACCATTATAAATGGTGATTATCAAACGTCTTTATAAAGTTAAGGTTACGAGATAATCTAATAAAATTATGATTAACTAAATTTGTTATTTTTATTTTTTACAGCTTAAAATGTATGCGCAATAACGACTTGAGCTTTTATTTGTGATTAATTATCTGCTACTCTTAATAATGAATTAATTCCACTCAAACCTTTTGGTATCAGATAAATTGGCGTTTTATAGGTGCTTTAATGCTGGTTTTTAAGAGTTTGATAAAGCAAATAAAAGTCCTAGATATTTTTAACTAAAAGAGTCTATAATGATAATTAAGAAATAAAGTAATTCTACTAGGTTATTTAACCAAGAATATAGTAAAGCCGATCAATAAACTTGCTGCTGGATAAGCTTTTTTAGCTGTTTTTAGGTCGCCTGAGGATTATGGATTTTTGTGTGTTTTGTGGTATCCTTCATTGTCCCACGCTCGATTAATTGAGCAGTGGGATTTTTTATCTTTAGGGCTAGGAATTTCACGCTGTTTCTTACCAGATAAAGGTTAATAGCTAATAACTATATGCCCTAAAGGACTAGCCCTAAAGGATTAGCTCCTTACGTCGCGTCCTCCGCGTCGTCCTTTAGGACAAACCAATAAATCGTAATTAAGTAAATTTACATGCAGTCTTAGAAATACTTACCTGTAAATACTTCGGTAGCTGGACCTGTCATATAAACCCGATTATCGGCTGCGGACCAATTAATCTGTAAACATCCTCCAGGTAGTTCTACTGTGCAGGAGCGAGCGCACATATTATTTAACACTCCAGCTACCACCGAGGCACAAGCGCCAGTACCGCAGGCGAGGGTAATTCCAGCACCTCGTTCCCAAACGCGCATCTTAACGTAGTCTGGTCTGATTACTTGAATAAACTCGGTATTGGTACGCTGGGGAAAGGCGGAATGATGTTCAAACAGGGGGCCAATTTCTTCTAGGGCGATCGCGTCGCTGTCTTCAACAAAAGTAATACAGTGAGGATTTCCCATGTTGACAGTGGTAACCGACCAAGTGCGATCGCCAACTTCTAGAGGTTGGGCAATAACCTTGCCCTCAACAGCGCCAAGCGTAGTGGGGATTTTGGCTGCGGTTAATTCGGGTTCTCCCATGTCTACCGTAACCTCGCCATTGCTGGTTAGCTTAGGAACAATTACCCCTGCTAGGGTCTGAATTTTATAAGACTGATTAACTGCTGAATTTCCTTCTAGTTGGGCAATAAACTTCGCCAGACAGCGGATGCCATTGCCACACATTTCTGGTTCAGAACCATCACAATTGTATATTCTCATGGTGTAATCTGTCTTTTCTGTTCCTGGTAGCACAAAAATTACGCCATCACCGCCAATACCAAAATGCCGATCACACATTTTGATTGCTTGTTCAGGGTCAATAATTGGTTCGCTATTATGGCGATTATCAATCAAAATAAAATCATTGCCTAATCCCTGGTATTTGCTAAACTCGATTACCATCTTTGATTTTCCTCAAAACAATACGAGAACTGAAAAACATGACTGAATTTGATACTGCTTTACCTGGCGTAAGACAAATCCAAAACTTTATTCAAGAAAAGCAGGAAGTTGAACTCAAGCTAATTACCGACGATTTAGTCATTGGCAAAATTACTTGGCAAGATGCTGATTGTCTCTGTTTAATGGATCATTACAACCAGCAAACGCTCATTTGGCGACAAGCATTAGTTTATCTCAAAGCCAAAGGATAATAGCTATAGACTTTTTGAAGTACCTTTTTATTTTTAACAGTGTAGAGTGGGCAATTGCCCACCTTGTAATTAGCGAAAACTAAGACAGTTTACTTTTGACTAGTGCCTGAATTTTTTTGCCATCAGCTTTGCCTTTTAGCTGCTTCATGGCAGGGCCCATTACCTTGCCCAAATCTTTGATTGTAGCTGAACCAGAAGCGGCGATCAGATCGTCAATAATAGTTTCTAATTCGCGATCGCTTATTTGTTCGGGTAGATAGGTTTCAATTATGGCTAGCTCTTGACTTTCCTTTTCTGCCAGATCGTCTCTGCCTGCATTATGAAACTGCTCGATAGAATCACGGCGTTGTTTTGCCTGTTGGGAAAGTAATTCTATTTCTTGTTCTGAGGTAAGGCTATCTTGACCCTTCGGACGTAGTTCTACTTCTTTATCTAAGATGGCTTTTTTAATGCTGCGTACCGTTTGGAGGCGAATTTTGTCTTTCGCCTTCATTGCCGTTTTAATGTCTTCTCCAATTTGATCTTTAAGACTCATCTTCCTATCCATTACATGAGCTAACTATTATAAAATACTTTTTACGTAATACAAAAGAAATCATCTTAACTGCGATCGATTCATGAAAATTTAAGATGGGATCAAACTTTTTTTTAGATCGAGTCAGAGATGACTCACTTCAGACGTATAATGCTTTGATAAACCTAAATTGCAGCTTATAGTGACATCCACCACAGACAAATTAAAACCAGATTGGGCAGGAGAAGATTTACTTTCTCGCTTAGTCAACCTTTTAATTAAAACCAAGCCAATTTATGGCGTGATGCAACACCAAGCGCGACAGGTGTTGATCAAAACCGCCGAAAAAAATGGTATCCCCTGGCGCGACAATTACCAAAAGTTAGAGCAATCTTCCGCTAAAGATTTGTTAGCTGTTTTGACTAACCAGGAAATAGTTTATCCCGATTATTATCAAGTACCCTTTCATGCTTATGACAAAGGTAATCTTTGTTGGCAAGCAGCTTTTGAAGCAGCTTCGGCAACATACTCTATGGCATTACGGGTGTGGAAAGATGAGGAGATTACCTGGCAAGATGCACAGCAACGACTGCGCTATAGCTTTTATCAAATATTAGAGCAATATACTCCTGCAAAGGTTACTAATATTTTAGATATAGGTTGTTCTGTCGGTATTTCTACACTAACACTGCATCAATACTTTTCTCAAAAGCAAGACAGCGCGATTAACACCATTGGTTTAGATTTGTCTCCCTATATGTTAGCAGTAGCGAAAACAACCGATACTCAACAAGAAATCGACCAATGGATTCATGGTTTGGGCGAATCAACAGGGTTAGCGGATAATTCCCTAGATTTAGTAACTCTGCAATTTGTCATTCATGAATTACCTCGCCAGGCAACAAAAGAGATTTTTCAAGAAGTGTTACGCATCCTTAAGCCAGGCGGAATTATCGCCATAGTAGATAATAATCCTGCTTCGCCAGTAATTCAAAGTTTACCTCCTGTACTGTTTACCCTAATGAAAAGTACTGAACCTTGGAGTGACGATTACTATACTTTTGATGTGGAAGCTGCTATCGAGGAAGTAGGTTTTGAGTATCAAACTACCGTAGCCAGCGATCCGCGCCATCGAACTATGATTGGTATCAAACCTAGTTAATTGCCAAATTTATTACAGTATGTAGTCTTTTATAGCTTTAAAATTGTCGATACATCTATGACAATGCTATTAGCAATAACTAGTGTTTTTAACAAAGCGATCGCCATTGACTAAAAAATATTGTGAAGTATTAATGTGTTTGGCGATCGCTTTGCGCCATAGAGGTTTCAGAGACTAAAATTTGTCTACCAATTTTAGCTTTAAACCCCCTGAAAAATACAAAACAAACCTTGCTTATTGAGAATTAGGAACGGTTTCAAAATATTTCTACAAACAACAAAACCCTCTCAATGAGAAGGTTTCAATGTATCGGAGCGGCGGGATTTGAACCCACGACCCCCACTACCCCAAAGTGGTACGCTACCAAGCTGCGCTACGCCCCGTTGTTTGCCTGAAACTAAATTGTACGGGTTTGCGTGGTTTTATGCAAGCAGTTTGGCGAAAGGGGCAGGGCAAACGCATACTAATAATTGAGAGATCCTGAAAATGGTACTACCTTTTCTTTTTTGGCTGAATCAGTAAAGGCGATCGCCACATTGCTAATAGAGATATTAGCCACCGTCAAACTTACTCCATCGGGTAAGGAATTGAGATGAAATGAGCCTGATATCAATCTGAGTATTCAAGGTTTGTTGTTGGATATTTTTGGTAGCAACGTTCGTCAAACCAAGTCTATATTTTTGTATTGAGTCGAGATCGCTTTAAAACAATCGGCAATGAAATTGATAATTCGCTATGCAGTCGAGTATTTTTATTCCCGTCTCATTTCTATTACTTCAGTGACATTAGTCAATTTGCCAAATACAGCATAAATAGGCATCTTTAGCCTTCTTTTTGGCAAATTCATAGTAAATGTCAGTAAATTCCTAGTGGTGGTTTATTCAAGTCCAAAAATAGGATTGTAAGAAATTACATCAGTGATTTACCTTACCTGTATTTTTAGTAGATAAACAGTTTTGACAAACAACTGCACGGCGATCGCGACTGGAAATAGTGTTAAGTCTTGGCAACAGTTTGGTTTAAACTTAGCCTCGCGGATCTACGGTGGGCGAGATGTGGTAATTGCCATTGATTTAACCGAAAGTGTCGGTTTAAATGCTGAAGGGCGTTTACGCTTAACTCAAATTATTGAAGATAGTTTGCGATCGGGAGATACAGTCTATGTTGTGCCTTTTGCCTCTGTGGTTAATCCCCTACAACCTGATATTAATCCTTTAACCAAGCAACAGGGGATTAAATTTAGAGGGAAACCAGCAGATATTGAATCTATTCTCAACGTTCTTCCTTTTGAATCGGAAATTAATCTCAATAACACAGATATTCAAAACGCCGAGTTATTTGCTTATCGTGGACTCGCACAGCTTAATCAATGTCGTCTGGGGGAAAATACTGCACTTAAGCCCCAGTCTATTGTTTGGTTAACAGATGCACCTCTATTGACTAAGCCTGGAATTGATTCGGCTACTTGGGTGGAAACTCCCGCAACTAGTCCTTTTCGTCTTTTAAATTCTCCTGCTAGCAAAGAGAGACAAAGCTGGTTAGAAGCTTTACCTATCAAAGAGCGATCGCAAACTATTACTACCGATAATAATCGCTCTTATCAGCTTTCGGTAGTGGATCTTGCTCCTACTGTACAGGAATTTTGTACCCCTACACCAGGAGGCAAAGAAACCTGCTTGGTAACGCCTTACTTGGCTAAATTACTACTATTTCCCACCTTAATAACAATTAGTTTATTAGTTGCTGGTTGTTTTTGGGGGAAATATTTAATAAGTGTTAACAAAAGATGGAGACTTAAGATTAGCTTTGAATCTGATCGAGATAAGGAAGAACAAGTTTGTTATTTAAAAAATAAGCAAAAAATTGCTATTGGCGATGAAAATTTAAACTCGATTTATTGTCCTGGAAATGAGATCAGAGGGTATTTACACAGAAAAGGTAATCGTCTTCATTTGATTCCTTTGAAAAGCCAGCCAGTTTTTTATCGCGAACAAGAAGTAAAGAAAGATATAGCCATTGAACGTAATAGTTTTAGGCTTAATTGCCCTTTCGAAGACAAAAACTTCGACCTTGCTATTAAATTAATTAAATAAATAAGCTCTATGAATATTAAATCAGAAGCTCAAAGCCAAAAAATTAGACGTACTATCTGTATTGGATTGGGTGGAACAGGAAAAGATGTCTTAATGCGTATTCGTCGCTTAATTGTTGATAAATATGGTAGTTTAGATGCGCTACCTGTAGTTAGTTTTGTTCATATAGATACGGATAAAGCTAGTAGTAATGTTACAGGATTGCGGACAGGAAATTTTTATCACGGGGTTGATTTACGTTTTAGTAATGCAGAGAAGGTTGCAGCAACAATGAGCAGAAATGAAGTTGGCAACTTTCAGGGAGAAATGAAACGTAAATCGAGTAATTACGAAGGTTCACCAGGGGTTTATAAAAACATCGAATGTTGGTTTCCACCACAGCTATTAGGGGATTTAAAAGCAATTGATGAAGGGGCACAAGGAATTAGACCTGTAGGAAGATTAGCCTTTTTTCATAATCATCGTAAGATTAAAACCGCTATAGAAACAGCAGAGAAAAAAACCATAGGACATGAAAGTAGATTAATTCAACAGGGATTGCTTGTTGATAACAAACTCAGCATTTTTGTAGTTGGTTCTTTGTGTGGCGGTACGGGTAGCGGAATATTTTTAGATACCGCTTATTATTTGCAGAGAATGTATGGCGATCGCGAGGCACAAATCAGTGGTTATTTAGTAATTAGTCCCGAACTTTATGGTAATACTCCGAGTATGAATGCTAATGCCTATGCTGCACTCAAAGAGTTAAATTATTATGCCACTGCGGGAACTAATTTTAAAGCTTATTACGATTTACACAATCTTCAGTATGTAGAAGAATCTCGTCCACCTTTTGATTATGTTTATTTAATATCTAATCGTACTAATAGTGATTATCGCATCTTAGAAAAAAGTAAACTGTGTAATATTATTGCTCATAAAATAAATCTTGTTTTCGCAGGAGAATTATCTTCAGCAGTTACCGCAGATCGGGATAACTATTTAGAGCATTTCATTGAATTAGATAAACACCCTCGTCCTAACGTACAACGTTATTTAACCTTTGGATTAGCCAAAATATATTTTCCTCGTGATATTGCCGTACAGGTATCTTTAAATCGAATCAAAATTAAATTAGTCAAATATTGGTTGCAGGGAGAAGGACAAAGCCCAGATGCCAAAATACTCCTAGAAAGGTTTTTAAATCAATGGTATACAGAGGGCGATCGCTCTGAGGGATTAATTAACAAACTGCGTCAAGCAGCTACTGATAGTAATAAGACTTTTAGTAATGCTTTAAGTAGCTGGCGTAATGGTTTAGAAAATAGTATTGCTGAATGCGAAACTAAAGACGATCGCGAGAATTTAATTACTCAATTATCTAGAGAGATTCGCGAACAATTTCGTAAAGTTCAGCCAGGAGAAAGCGATAGTAACCGTGGGGTTTGGCTGACTAATATAAAACAAGCCCGTGAGGTTATTACTCAAGAATTAACTAAAGATATTACTCGGTTTTTAAGCGAACTACTTCATCCTAATCAGTCTTATTTTTCATTGGGTAATACTCGCTCTTGGCTAGAAGCTTTGACTACCGAATTAAATCAATCCTATCGCAATCTTGAAGAAAGAGTAAACAGCAACAGTAAAATTCACAGTCTCGAAGAGATTGAAAGAAAATGGCTAGATGCTGCCAAAACTATTGAAGATATTGAAAGTAAAGGAGGCTTGTTACCATTTAATAAAAAGAAAAAAAATAGTCAAATTCAAGAAGAAGCTAAACGCATCGTCGCAGAGGTTAATAAATTAATCAAGCATAATTTTGATTTTGTTTTAACCCGTGAAACTTTAGAAATTGTTAAAACTCTTCAGCACTACGTTAACGACTTAACTACTAAAACTAGTAATTTTTATAACCTGCTGAACAATATTCAACTGGCTTACAAAAAAACCGAAACCGAACTCAAACAACTAAACGTCGATGAAATGAGTGGGGAGGCAATCTTTGCTGATGCTGATACTGATGATTGCTATCAAAGTCTTTTACCCGATCGCGATCGCGCTACACAGCTAGCATTAGTAACAACTAAAATTACTGAAAAGATAGGCTTGGAAGAATCTTTAGCTACTTGTCTGGATGCGGGTTTGATTGACGAAACCCAATTAATCGAAGAAATTAATTTAATTGTCGATGGCTTATTTGGTTCACGCAGTTTAGATAGTGTACAGTCTGCGGTTAAACGCTTTTTAGAAAACTATTCTTTAAGCGATCGTGCAACTCGTCTCGAACAAATATGGAGAGAAGCCGAACCTTTATTACCTCTAAATATTAACGATCCTTACTTCGATCCAATTCCAGAAAGTAAAATTCAGATTAGTATCGGCTTTAAGGACACCGATAACCGTGAGGTTGCTCAATTTAAACATATTCTATCCAACGATATAGGGATATCCAAAGATAAAAAAGAGTTTAAGCCAATACAAGCCGAAGATGAAATCATATTTGTTCGCCACTACGGTGCTTTTCCCTTACGGCTAATTCAAGGCTTAGAACAAATGCGGAGACATTACCTAAACCAGAGAAGTTATGGTAAAAGTTTTCTACACAATGACTATCGCATCATGTTTACGGATATTGTTCCTCCAGATGCGCGGGAAATGAAACAGCTACAGGATATTTTTTATCCCTCTCTAGCATTTGGCTTACTTCCCTATAACCAGCAAACGGGTTTACATGAACTGCAATATTACGATCGCCTGCGAGATACCCGTCAAATTAATACCCTCAGTCGGGTTTGGGATGAGGCTTTAGAACAACTGGCAAATGTTAAAGATATGGCGGTAGCTTTGAATCAAGAATTAGATAAAGCGATCGACGATATTACCAACAACCCAAATAAATGGGAATCACATTATTTACCTAAGCTGCGAGAATTTGTAGCTTTAGTTGATGAGTTACCCCAAGACGATCCTAATTACCTATATAAAGAAATAGTCGTCGGTACGAGAGAAACCTTAGATACCAAAGCACAGGAAGGAATTATTAATCGTTTCTGGCGACGGATGGAAGAAAAGTTTAATCAGCAACTACAAGCAAAAATCCCCCCTTCTTTTTTCGATCAAAACCAACAAAAGTTATCAGGAACAACTTCTACTATAAATAACAGCCAAACACCAACTAAAGTTACCGAAGATTTAGTGATTGCTGAATCCTTACCAAATCATAATGCGGTTTTGGATGCAGAAATTGATGATAGCAATCTATTAAATGATAATACACAAATCGTAACCAAACTAGCACAACTAAGACAATTGAAGGATGCAGGAGTAATTACAGAAGAAGCATTTAAACTCAAGGAAAAAGAAATATTAGACTCATATTTTTAAACCTAATTACTCAACTAGAAACAGCAAATTACTACTGCCCTAAAACTTATGCTGAATATTTTAAATATTTTCCCACCTTCTTTAATGTTGCTGACGGTTATTTTAGTAATATTACCCACAGTTATGGCAATATTATTACGTCACTCTCTTTATCGTTATTTGATAAGTTCAGCGAATAAAGTATCGAGGCTATTAAGCTACGAAAGCAGAGGCAAGCAACCACAAATTGTCGAAAACTTAGAAGCTAGATTTAAACAAGCAAGCCAGAAGCTAGAACAAGTAAATACTATTGCCTTAATCGATGGTTTATACAGTCAGGAAAGATTAAACTTTTTAGGTATATCTCTACGTTGCGAACAGTGGGATTATTTTTGTCAGACATTACCCAATTTATTATTAGCTTTTGGTTTATTAGGAACTTTTTTTGGTATTAGTTCCAATTTATATAATCTCAGTCAAACCATTAATCAAAGTACTACAGATATTGATAATTTAGTGGCACAATTACAAATACCATTACAAAATATGGGAATTGCCTTTTCAACTAGTTTAGCTGCAATATTATGTAGTTCTATTTTGATTGTAGTTAATCTACGCTACAATACCAACTTCGCTAAATCTCTCTTAATTAGTTCTTTAGAAGACTATCTTGATAATATTTTTAAGGTCAAGGTTCAGGGTGATACTCGTTTAGATAAAGCTGTCGATCGCATGGTCAAACAACAGCAAGAATTTTTGGAAAGATTTCACGATAAGGTAGGACAAGTGTTAGAAACTACTATTGGTAATGCTGCTCATAAAATGGTAGCTGCCAATCAAGGTTTTCAAAATAATGTTGACAGTATGGTTAACAGGTTTAACGATATATCTAGTTCTATGGCTACAAGTACTGATAGCTTTCAAGCATCTGCTTTTAGCCTCAAAGAACAAATGCAAACTGTCACTAAAATAATACCTAAGTTTGAAACCGCAGCTAATAAAATTGAATTTAGTTCTCAAAAATATTTACAAGGTGCAGAAAAAATAGAAGCCAGTAAATTTTCCGAACATTTAGAAAGTCTTACTGCTGAGTTAGCTATCACGCAAAAAGCTTTTTCTCAGTCTACAGCTTTCTTAGGGAATCAGGTATATAAAATGAGCGAAAATCATCAGCAAGCAACTGAATTAGCTCAACAAGTTTACACTCAGTTACAAATTACTTCTAATCAATTACAAGAGAGTGCGGTAGGTTTTATCGAAGCAGCCGAAACATTTAAACAAAGTGACTTTGCCGATAAATTAACTACTGCCACCAACGAACTAGTAACTATTCCCCAACAATTTAACCAATCAACCGCTATTTTACATCAATCTACTGATGCTATAGGTAGAGCAATTGATAATATTAATATCTTCACTCAAGAAACTAATAGTTTAATCGCACAAGTAAATAACCTTAGTCACAAATCTGGTGAATTACTAGAAAGAAGCGATCGCAATATCCAGCAACAAATCGGCAGCTTTAATAATATCCAATCCGAATTAAGTAGTATAGTAACAACCTTAGAACAACATAAACAACAAGTTAATACTAGTTTTATTAACTTTGGAGAAAGAATATTTACAAGCTTTAAGAAACAAACAGATAGTAATCTTGTAGAACTACAAAAATTAACATTTGGAATTAATAATAATCTTAATTCTTTGCAACAAACTCAAATAGAAACAGCGAAACTAATAAATATCTTAGAAAACTATAAAAAAAACTTCCAATCAATAAACTCTAACTTATTTAACTTAGCCAGCACTTCAGAACAACAAAGGAAAGAAGTAAATTCAAATCTAAATGGTATTGGGATAATGAGCGATCGCCTATTAACTAGTTTTGAACAACGTTCTCAAAACAATATCAAAGAAATTCACAGTTTAATTACAGAATTTAAACAAATAATAAATCAAATAGATAACATACCCTCAGAAATGGGAAAACTTATTAACGCGATTGAGAAAGCTGAAAAACAAATAAATTTAGATATCAATTAATAGCTTTTTTAAGTTGTTTTTCTATATCTCTGTCCTTAGTCAAGGATAAATGTGAAAAAAATATGTCTAGACGTTCTCTATATACATCCCCAAGCCAAACCGAATCCAATAGCATTTTCCAATCATTTACTGACTTAATCTCTAATGCTTTTATGATTCTATGTTTATTACTATTACTAGTATTATTTCAGTCTCAAAAGCTCAATCAAGACCTTAAACAAGCCAATGAAAGGTTACAATCAGCATCACCAATTGTCATAGATGAAAGTTCAGGAAAATTTAAGTTTAAATCAGGAAGCGCCGAGTTGAATCCACAGCTTAAAAACTATATATCCACTGAAATTAGTCCAAATATTCAAAAGATTTTGAAAGAAAGAGAAATTAATTTTATTCAGGTAATTGGACATACCGATGGTGAAGGTATTAATCAAAAAAGTAATCTTGATAAAAGTTTAGAAATAGTCGCCCAAGGATCGCAACCAGTTAGTAAGTTATCAGCAGGTTCAAATGCTGATTTAGGACTAATGCGAGCTTTAGCAGTAGTGCAACAATTACAAAAAACAGGATTAAAAAACGTTGAATTTAGAGCCTATTCTGCTGCACAACTATATTTATCTTCAGGAAATTTAGCATCAATAGATCGTAAGCCAGATGAAACTAGACGCAGGATCGAAATTCGTTTTATTCCTCCTGGTCAATCAAAATAAACTATACAAAAGCTTGACTTTTACCCAGGACGAAGTAATAATCTACTTCCGTTTGCTTTGTTCCAGTCTCTCAAACTACCTTTGGGCCAAAATTAACTATTAATTATACACCTCGAATTAAGATTGGATACTTAATAAATTCAATCTTGGAATAATAGCGGAGCGAGTACATACAAATTATTTTTGTATTTCTTGCAAATTTTGCAAACCTAGTAATTCTTGAGGAGATGCTAATAGCTTGATTTTGGCTGTAGTGATTTGACCCTCCAAATTCAGAGTAAAGTACCAGGCTGCGTTGACGCTAAAAAGAGCGGTTTTAACCTTTCCTAATACCTTATATATTTCAAAATCAGCTTCAGTCTCACAGATCCCTTGTTTAGGTAGTAACTTCATTCCTTTAGCTTCTTTAGTTAAATAAGCTGCAATTTTTTCTCTACCCACTAATGGTTTTTCAAAGGGTGCTAGCAATTCCCCTGCTTCGGCAAATAAGGATGCGGTTATTTCAAACTCTTCTTGATTGATAGTTGCGAAGTAATCAAGCAGAGCTGATTCTGTTATCCCTTCGATGGTTAAAGAATGCTTTGTTTTAAAATAGGTCATAAAGCTGGTATTTGAGGTAACTTTAAATAAAACTTAGATTACAACTATGTGCGATCGCTTCTATCTAAAGATTTATTATTATTTATTAACTTTGTCTATTTGCGCCTGGGATTTTTAAATGTGGAAACACTTAAACAATAGTCAGTTAGTTCGCTACCTGCTATTATTTGCAATCGCTTGGGTATTCGTGCAGGTTCTAGCATACTTTGAAACCGTATTAATAATCTTTATTTTCGCAGCAATACTGGCGTTTTTACTCAACTATCCTGTTATTTGGGTATCTCGCTTCATGCCCCGATGGTTGGCGGTTATTCTCGTATTTTTGCTCACGCTGCTAATCTTAGGTATTTTAACAGCAACAGTGGGATTGACTATTATTTCACAGATACAGCAATTGCTCGAACAAGCCCCCCAACTTTTAGATAGTGCAATCGCCTTCCTCAAAAATTTACCTTTTGTGCGGAGTGAGAATATTACTATCGATTTTAATACTTTTGAAGCACAGTTACGCGAACAAGCTCTTAATCTACTCAGTACGGGACTAGCTACGATTCAAAACCTGCTATTAAGTCTATTCGATCTAGTTTTGATAATTGTTGTCGCTTTTTTCATGTTGCTAGATGGGAAGCCTTTATGGAACTTTGTCCTTCGCGTCATTCCTCGAGATCTACGGTCAGAGTTTACAGTTACCGTTTCTAAAAACTTTCTGGGCTTTTTTTGGGGTAGATTGCTACTGTCGATTTTCTTTGGAACGTCGGCTTTTTTAGTGTTTATCCTCTTAGGAGTTCCCTATGCTTTGACATTAGCAGCGATCGCTGGTATCTTCGATCTAATTCCTGGTATTGGTGCGACTTTAGGCATTGGTTTAATTTGTCTAATTATCTTACCTCAAGGAATTTTGCTTAGTCTCAAAGTATTAGTTGGCTGTATTTTGCTTCAACAGGTTGAGGAAAATCTGCTAATGCCTAGAATTATGCAGGGTTCGGTTAACATGAATCCAGTTGTCATGTTCTTAGCGTTGTTAATCGGTGCTAGAGTCGCTGGATTAGTCGGTGTGTTTTTATCAATTCCGATTGCAGGAGTATTGATTAGTCTTTTAGATATCGATGAAATGCGTAGTGAAGACGCAAACTAGTAGTACGTCTAGATTAATTTATTGGGTATTAAAAATTATTTTGGGCCCCCTAACCTTTCTCGCGCATTCACGGTTAAACCGCACCGAGGCCCTTGCGCCTTTCGTCGGCGCGGTGAGACAGTTGCGGTGGGCGGGTTCCCCGACATAAGCAAACTGTTGAACCCTTTAGGGGGTCGCTCGCCAAGCTTGGGAGAATCAACTTAGGATTTTAGCCTAGATGTGCTACTAGAGACGATAAAGTAAAGACTGGCTTTAGCTTCTTACAGTAGTTTTCATGCTTAATAGACTACGTTGTTGATTAACAAGTTTTTAGCTAAGAACAGAATTTTGTACGTCATACATCAAACCACCAACGCCTAGGCATAAATTTTACAGGCAAATGAGAAATAATAGCAATAATCTATGATATTCTATGAAGCAATAAACTGAAAAACTAGACTCAAAAACATTAGTACCGCTGTGCAAAAGTCACATTGTGCTAAAGCATACACCTTCGGATATCCTGCGGGAAGAGGAAAAGTCAAAAGTAATCACTAGCACCAAGTCACCCCGTCACCTCTGCTTTTAATGACAATCAATCAAAAATATTATTCAAATAGAACTAGAGCGCGGTTGTTACTTATAGCAGGTTTGTTATTAGGAAGTTTTATTCTGTGGCTCAGTTTTGTAGCCAGTATTGCCTGGGGTGCAGCCAATATTCCTTTTATTGATATATATCAAGCATTTACTGCCTTTGATGGTTCGACCAATCATCTGATTATTCGTACAGTACGCATACCGCGATCGCTCATTGCCATGCTAGTTGGTGCGTCGTTAGCCGTTGCAGGAGCGATTATGCAAGGACTTACACGAAATCCTTTAGCATCCCCTGATATTTTGGGAATTAATGCAGGGGCAGCTTTAGCGGTAGTGATAGGGACGTTTATCTTCGGCAGTAGTTCTTTAACTATCTATGCCTGGTATGCTTTTGCAGGAGCGGCTATTAGTGCGATCGCCGTATATTTTCTAGGTTCTCTTGGTCGTGGAGGATTGACTCCTTTTAACCTGACTATAGCTGGTGCAGCACTAACGGCATTTATCTCTTCTGTTATGAGTGGTATTTTAATTCTTAGCCAGCGTACTCTAGCAGAAATTAGGTTTTGGCTAGCTGGTTCGGTAGCAGGTAGGGACATGAATCTGCTGCTGCAAGTATTACCGTATATCTGCATTGGCTCGATCTTAGCGATCGCTCTTAGCAAACAAATTACCCTACTCAGTTTGGGGGAAGACACGGCTAGGAGTTTAGGACAGTCTACCGTATTAATCAAAATACTCGCTGCTGTTAGTATTATTTTACTAGCTGGGGCGAGTGTGGCGATCGCAGGACCAATTAGCTTTGTCGGTTTGATTGTTCCTCATCTAGTTCGTTTCTTAGTCGGCGTTGATTATCGCTGGATTTTGCCATACTCAGCAATTTTAGGCGCGATCGTTATGTTAGTTGCCGATATTTGTGGTCGGTTAGTGATTCAGCCCAGCGAGTTACCTGTAGGTTTGGTAATGCCTTTAATTGGCGCACCCTTCTTTATTTATTTGATTAGGTGGAAGATGAAGCGATGATGGGGACTGGGAGACTGGAAGACTGGGGGACTGGGAGATGAAGATTAAAACTCACGAGGATTTGGAAGTGTATCAAATAGCATTCCAGGCTGCTATGGAAATTTTTAAGTTGTCAAAAACGTTTCCTTGTGAAGAGAAATATTCACTTACAGAGCAGATTCGTCGTTCATCTCGTTCGGTGTGCGCTAATCTCGATGGACGACACAAGCTTCCGAGGTCTCCTCGGAAGTCGCGCCCTCCAGAGGCTTGGCGAAAAAGAAGATACAAGGCTGCATTTATAGCTAAACTTAGCGATTCTGAAGCCGTCCTAAAGGACGACGCGAAGGACGCGCCTCCAGGCGCTAATCCTTTAGGGCATATGCCGTGGCATACCGCTTCGCATAAAGCAGCAGAAGTACAGGTCTGGCTTAAATTCGCTGTTGAATGTGGTTACTTAGAGATTGATGTCGGTAGAAATGTCTACAAAGACTATAACCGTATATTAGGAAGCCTAGTCAACATAGCAAACAACCCCGATAAATGGATTTTGTAATCTTATCCAGTCACCTAGTCCCCAAGTCTCCCCGTCCCCCTCACAAACCAATGACCAAACAATGGCTAATCATTCGCCCTCAAGTCTTACCAATATCGTTCCGATGCGATCGCCGAGTGCCAGGAATTTTCTTGATTCTTACTCTGATAACTATAGTTGCAATGGTAATTAGCATTGGCTATGGTGAGTATCCAATTTCACCTTTAGATGTAGTTAAGACTTTATTGGGTTTGCAAACATCTAATGGAGATTATGCGTTTATTATTAACACGCTGCGTTTACCGCGAACTATCGTAGCTTTTTTAGTTGGGGTGGGACTAGCGATCGCGGGAACGATTACTCAAGGCATCACTCGTAACCCTCTAGCTGCTCCAGAAATTATTGGAGTGAATGCAGGGGGAGCTTTAGCTGCGGTTACTTTACTGATTTTACTGCCCAATGCTCCGGTATATCTACTTCCCTTTGCTGCTTTTGGTGGTGCGTTGATAGTGTCATTATTAATCTACCTGTTAGCTTGGCAGGGGGGTAGTTCGCCAGTCAGACTTATTTTAGTCGGCATTGGTTTTAGTTTAATTGCTGATGCTTTGACTGAAATTATGATTACCTTTGGCGATATCGATAGTGTTTCTCAGGCTTTAGTTTGGCTAGCAGGTAGTGTTTACGGACGTTCTTGGTCGCAGGTGTTTTCCTTGATTCCCTGGATTGTTATTTTTAGCTTAATGGCATTATTGCTAACTAGAGAATTAAATACTTTAAACCTGGGAGACGAAGTTGCTCGCGGGTTGGGTAGTCAGGTTGAGTGGCAGCGAGGTTTATTACTTTTAACCAGTGTAGCTTTAGCAGGGGCTTCGGTAGCGACAGCAGGTGCAGTTGGTTTTGTCGGCTTGATGGCACCTCACTTGGGAAGACAGTTAGTTGGAGCTTCCCATGAAGGACTATTGCCCGTCTCGGCGATGATGGGTGGAATGTTAGTGGTAATTGCCGATTTGTTAGGAAGAGTATTGTTTGCACCTCTAGAACTTCCCTGTGGCATTATCACCGCAGCCATAGGTGCGCCATATTTCGTGTATTTGTTAATTCAAAGTCGCCAAAGATGAACCAAAATTCACATCCAGTCTATCGCTTAGAAACCAAACAGCTTAGCCTCGCTTATGATGGTGCGCCGATAATTCGTAATTTGAATTTAGCAATTCCCGCCCAAAAAATTACCGTGCTGGTAGGTGCTAACGGTTGTGGCAAGTCTACCCTATTGCGAGGACTAGCCAGACTATTAAAACCTAAGTCAGGCATGGCTTATCTCGATGGAAAAGCAATTTCTCAACTCAAGGCAAAAACTGTAGCCCAAAAGCTGGGAATGCTGCCCCAAAGTCCTGTTGCGCCAGAAGGATTAACGGTGCGAGATTTGGTAGCTATGGGTCGTTATCCCTATCAAAGCTGGTTACAGCAGTGGTCAACTGAAGATGAATCACAGGTAGCCAAAGCCTTGGAAATCACCACTATGACCGAATTAGCAGATCGCTCTTTAGATAGTCTTTCTGGGGGACAAAGACAACGAGCCTGGATTGCGATGGTATTAGCTCAAGATACGGATATTTTATTGTTAGACGAACCGACAACTTTTTTGGATTTATCTCATCAGGTGGAATTATTAGATTTATTGGCTGAACTTCAAGAAAACCAAGGAAAAACGATCGTCATGATTCTGCATGACCTCAACCTTTCTTGTCGCTATGCTGATTATTTGGTAGCAGTACAGCAGGGTAAGGTATACGCTACAGGGACTCCAGAACAGGTAATGACTGAATCAATGGTGCGAGATGTATTTAATTTAGAATGCCGTATCGTCCCCGATCCTTTGGCAGATACTCCTATGTGCATTCCAATGGGGCGTAAGGTTAAAGTGAGAGAACCTGAATTGAATCAGCAGCGAAAATTGAATTAAATAGAAGTGCGCAAGTACAAAGGTGTAGTTTAGTTTTAATCAAGACGATCGCTCTTTAGTTTAGAATCGGCAAAAGCGCGATCGCCTATTTTTAATTAGTTTGATACAATACTCACCACGCGTTTATCTTGGCGGGAATAAACAGTAAGTAGCGAATGATGAAAAATTGGAAAAATTTATCTCAAGAACTAGTAAATGGGGTGGCGCAGCTGTTTCCTGATGCTATTTTTTATCAAAAAACTACTCAAAAGGTAGTGGCGTTAACTATCGATGATGCACCCTGTCCGCAAGATCTAGGCGATTGTGGCACGCGCATAATTCTGGAGGCGATCGCTAAACATAACCAAAAATATAGTTATCTAGAGCCAGCTAGAGTCACTTTTTTTATTATCAGTAGCCATCTCAGTCCAAATTCGCAGATTATCGCTGAAATTATGGCTCATGGTCATGAAATAGCTAATCATGGCGTAATTGATGAAACTCATGCTTTATTAACTCCCCAACAGTTTGAACAACAGTTAAAAGAAGCCCATGAAAAACTATTAGAACTTACGGGTAATGATGGAATTCGTTGGTATCGTCCAGGGAGAGGTTTCTATAACCAAACTATGTTAAAAGCGATCGCCAATTTAACCGCAGCCGACAATTACGATCTTCAACTAGTACTCGCTTCAATGATTCCCTTCGATACTTTCGATCTAACTAATCATCCTTGGTTGACAGCAATGTATGCCAAACAAATGATTTTTCCTGGAGCAATTTTAGTCTTTCATGCCAATTCAATTAAGGTAGCGAACAATACGGCGATCGCAGTAACAACTATTCTCGAAGATTTAAGGCAAAGAGGCTATCGTATCATCACAGTTAGCCAACTCTTAGATCATAGCTTTTAGAAGCATACCCAAGATGTTTTGGACTACCATATGCGAACGTACCGACACTAATTGTTACGCAATACAGTCTGCGGCTTCTGCCAGACTAGCTAAAATCGATACGATAACCCATACCCAAAAAGCATACCACTTTTACTTTTAATATTTAATCCACGCTAGATGTTGGAAAACAAAATTGCTCGATATTGACAACTGCTTCACCATGATCGGGAATCCAAGCTGCCCACTCCCAATTAGATATTTGACAAAGCAGCAAAGCTTCGTCTTCACAGTAAGGGCTGAATGATTCTAATAACTGTACCCATGTATCTGGCTGCGGCTGTGGCGTACCAGTTTTGGTTTCGGTTCTATTTAAAGGGACTGAACACCATTGAACTTGGGATTTTGACCCAACAGGTTTTTGTATAGTCATTTTATTATGTATTTGGTTCGTTGAACAGAGAATAAAAAATATTTCTGTATATAATGTTACTAAATAACAGCTTTTTCAATCAAGTCAACGTTTCATAACTTAACTAAATTACCAATCTCAATGCACCGCAGGATTCTTTTGCTCGACATGGCGTTAGATCGAGATACATTAGCGTTATCACCAAGCCCATCGCAAATACTTTTTGTGTCCCAAGTCCAATACGAAAATTACTATTTCATCATGTGGGAAGGAAGAACGATTTGAGGAATTAAAGGTCTAAGATCGTCTACAGAAACTGTCCCATAGGTCATAATAGTTGGTACTTCCACTGTGAAATCCACTAAAGTTCGACTCCTACCGTGTTTACTCTTGCCACCATCGACAATCAAAGAAACTTTATCGCCAAAAAACTTGGAAGCTAGATCTGCATTGGTTACTTGAATGCCAGCAAAAGAAGCAGCACCGACAATTGCAAAAGGTATTTCCATGATGAGATCGTAAATAAATCGATCTGGACAGGTGACAAAAACATTTTTAAATTTGTTTGTTACCGCCTCGGACAAAGTAGATTTGGCGCGCATAATCATCGTCACGGGATAGGGAAAATGATTCATCATTTGTAAAGCGACTTGATTAACTACTACCACTTCCTCTGCTTTTTCTTGGCGGGTAAATACAGCTAGAGGTTGCGGTGACGAAAACGCTTTAATTTGTCTGAGTCGAGTGACAGCCTCTATATCTTTGCCATTAGCAACTAAAGCATAAACAGTATCTGTAGGAAGAATGATGACTTCGCCAGCTTTTAGGCGACTCTTAATTTCGGGTATTAAATTCCGATTGAGTTGAACAACTTGACCATTCATTTGTATTAAAAACTACAAATTTTTATTACTAACGGTGTGGGGGTTTGTAGGGTTACCTTGTCTATCTCGTAAGAAAGAAATAATGGAATCAAACGCAGGACTGTTTCTTGGTCATTATCCGCAGTCTTTTTAATTAATTTATTTATTTAAATTGGAAATTTTGCCTCTGTTGCCAAAAGTTAGAACCTAAGAAGTGCGATCGCTTTGGCTACGGGTCATGTAATCGCGGCTAGAAGCAACCGTTAAGCAAATCATTAGATATATTCTGTATCTTTAAATACGTTATGCAATTTTATCATGATATATTGAGCATAACGAATAATTATCTTTATTAAGATTATTTTGACAATAAAGCGCGGGGATGGGTAATCGCTCCGCTTATTAATGCAATGCTTTTAAAAAAAAACTTCTATCGAAAATATGTTAACCAGTCTGTTTTGAGGCGTTGGCGGCGTAGATTTTATACTCTGGAAAAGAGCCGAAAACATCAGCCAAAATTTTCCTGGCAATACATTGGACTTTCTTATATTGGTAGTTTTATCGGGATAGCAGTTTTAGCTTATCTTTCAGTTTATAGTTCTTATCCTTTAATTGCCGCACCTTTTGGAGCAACTGCGGTATTGGTTTTTGGGGTTCCCGACAGTCCCCTAGCTCAACCACGCAACGTTATTGGGGGTAATGTAATAGGTGCATTGACTTGCGTATTTTTAGTACATTTATTTGGTACAGCCCCGTGGGTTATGGCTCTAGCAGTAGCCACCACCATTAAATTAATGCAATTAACCAGAACAGTGCATCCTCCAGCGGGAGCAGTCTCTTTAATCGGAGTTTTGAGTAATGCAAATTGGAACTTTATTTTGACTCCAGCTTTGGCAGGATCGATTGTTATCGTTTTGGTTACTTTAATCTTTAGTAATTTAGTTCCTGGCAGACCTTATCCCAAACACTGGTTGTAAACTATTATTCATGCTTGTCGCTCAAAATTAAAGTAAGTTGCACAAATATCGCTTTCAAATCCACAACTTTGTCGGTGCAATAGGTTTAATATCTTCATCCCAACCGCCTACCTGATAGGTTTGCAGTAGCCATAAACTCGCGCCGTGATTGAGGAAAATTTCGGCTAGACTATCGTTAGCTAAACGGGGCAAGAGCGATCGCCAACTAGTTAGAGCATTAATTACCGTACTTATGGGACGATCTGCTAAACGAGTTCCAATTAATGATTGATATGGATCGACCCAATCAGCGCGAATTTGCCAGGGTATTAATTTGGCTTTAATAGCTTTGTTTAGAGCTACTAAGCGCTGTAGTCTTTGAGTTTGGGGATCTTGAGGATTAGCTGCAATCCAGTCTTTTATTTGCGCGTTATTATTAATCTCAGTCAAGGTCATATTAATCGCTTGATAAAGAGCCTGGCAAGAATCTTGGACACAGGAATTAGCTGGTCCGACAAAAGTTGCTCCTGTGCCATCTCCAGTGCGGTAACGTGCCATCATGCGGTCTAGTTGATAGGCTAAAGCATTGAGAGGAAAGCGACGTAAACCGCCAAAGTTGTATTCATTCAAAACATCTAATTTAACGATGATATCGGTAATTGGACGACTGCCCAACCAACCAAACTGACGATCACCAACAAAGTTTGTCCAGTCCAAACTGCCTGCAATAATCCCCGTTGTGTTTTGAGTATAAACTTGAGCATAACCGATTTTAAAACATAGTTCTTGAGTAAGAGGTTCGCGGACAACCCTAGCTAGGCCAAAGGCAAAATGACCAAAAAAGAGGCCTAATGGGGCCAATTCCTGTTTTTTACCGCCAATACCGCCATAAGTATGCAGAAGTAATAAGCGATCGCCTTCAGAGAAAGAATTGATTAATTCTGTGTCGGGTAAATTACGGGGGTTCAATAAAATTGAATCGATCTGTCCTTTCTTTTGCTCTATTTCCTGCCAGTATTTATTGTGAATATAGTCGGTAGTTTTTTGTAGTCCCGAAATAACTTTAGCTGGCTGTAGTTGAAACAAAGTGCGGGGTGCGATCGCCTGTACGGTAAACATTCCCCGATCGTTTTTGGCCCCATAAATATACCAGCCTGTTTTGTTTAGGGGAGATTCAGTGATTTGATTGACCGTAGCAGGTAAAACTCCATGGCGATCGCGAATAACCTGGGGAAAATAAACTACGTCTTCTTGGCTATCAAACTGTCCAGAGGAGGAATTATAGTAGCGGACAACAGCGCAGTTATTAGACAATAATTTAGTTATGGATACTAAGGCGTAATACTTACCCGTAATTAAAATCGGTTCACGAGCAATATATAAAACGATCGCAGAGTCTCTAACTACTTCTACTGAATTTAAGGCAACCATAACATCATCGTTTGGTCTGGCACCAGCTAAAGATTCTAAAGCCTGTACCTGTCGCCAGTGGTTTAAGCGTATCGGATGAACGATACCCCGATCGATACTTTTATAAGCCTGTTCGGAAAAATCAATTCTAATTTTAACCTGGTTAACATAAGCCTGAAGATCGCGGCGATCGCCATAGCGCAAGTATACTTGTTTGCCGATTAAGTCTTGTTGTGCAGGGGGTGCATGATGCACTTCCAAATAAACCCCATCCACGCGAGAACGTTCGGTAACGTCGGGTAAAATTAAACGTCCTACCCATTCGCTAACAGGAAGATAATTATTAGAATACGATTGCTCGATCGGGTAATAATCGGGTTGATTAAAGTTGGCTTGAACGTACTTAGCATAATCGCTGATAACCTTAGTCGGTCTTCCTTGAGCGTCGGGAACAGCAGGATAGGGTTCATAACCATCAACGCGGGTAAGTATGCGTAGTATTATACCAAGAGTTTTTTCTAAATGATTGTAACCATCAGCAAGTATCGCGTTTTCGTCTAACGGTCCATTTACTGAATCATGTCCTACTTTCCCTAGAGAGACAAAGCTAATTTCACCACGAATTTTAGCCAAATTCCAATTCGACCAACTGATTATCGACCATCTTCGGGGAAACAAACAAGGAGAGAAACGAGCTACGCGATCTTTTTCGCCGACTAAATGATAAAGATGTTCTACCTGGGCTACTTCGTTGTTACCACTAATCACCCCTGCCAAAGAAATCACTTCAATAGGAGCAGCCAAAACCTTTTTCAGATAAGGAACTGCACCTAACGATATTTGTCCGCCACCGCTATAACCAATTAAAGTGATTAAAGCTCCACTACCTGGTTGATAACCATGACTCAACAGGCGATCGATAATTATTTGTGCAGTACCGCGATTATATATTGGACCATAACGACTATCTACAGATACCGCAACTTGGAACATATTGCGTAATAACACTAAGACTTCTAAATTAGCCGTGCGCTCGATCCATTGCCAAAATCTCGCTAAAGGTCTACCAATAGTTAAAGGAAGATTGATTACTGAATAAGGAATAATATTCTTAATTAATATGCGATCGCTCGGCAAAGATTCTGACAACCTATATAAAAATTTGGCTCCACGAGAGGAATATTCAAAAGAGCTTTTCCCAATACCATCAAGATAAACAATATAATGCGGTGCTGTCGAAGTTACTTTGTTACTTACTACAGGTTGATTACGTGTCAAAGATAAAATAGTCGTATCACGATTGCCACCATACCATCCCGCCCACCAGCCCAAAGCCTCAAAAGGCGCAAGCAAACCCGCCAACACCAGCGCAATGCCAAAAATGCGACCTCCATCGAAAAGCAAATTTAATAATTGATTCTGAATAAAACCATACCATCTCACCCACCAAGCATTAGCAGGAGATAAAAAGACAACTACACTCAAAGCCAGCAGAATTAATGCTGTACGTTTTAAAACATTTATCATTTATCAATAACTTGTTCAATGTCTAATGTTCCTCTGCTTCTTCGCCTAATAAATTAGGAATATCTGACGTAGCAGGAGGTATGGGCAAACCACTATAAAGCATTTGTTCTAAATAATCTGGTTCAGTAATTAGTTTAACCCCTGCAACCCAGTCAACTATTCTACTGGTAATACGGGCGATCGCTTTACCGATAACGCGTTGAGAAAGTTGCAGCACGAGCCAGCCACCAAGACAGGATTCAAAAGCCTGCCAAATTCCCAGATTAGAAATTGCTCCCAAACCAGTGGCGATCGCCATTAAAGTCCAGATTGATAATACAATTAATATCGGCATCCCAAAATAAGGAATTACCATTAAGAAACCGAATAATAATGGTGCATAGCTGAACCCTAAAGTTTTAACAACTTCCACTAAAGGTAGATTAGCCTCAAACAACCGCCTTGCAACTAACCAAGTACTCAAAACCCAAAAATTATAGTTAAAGACGAACAAAACTGCTGCGATGGCTACTGAGAGTAAAAAACGTAATGGACGCACTCGATTGATAAACAGCATGACGCTTTGACCAAATGTTTGCGATAATCCAGCTAACAAAACCACTAAAATACTGGCGAGCAAACTAAAAGGTAGATTATCAATCGAGCTAAAAGTTTCAGGATTTAATAACAATACTCCTGAAACCAACGTCCAAAAACGGTTTATTGCTGTGTCTGTAATAGTGGCGATTAGGCTTACGCCTAGCCTTTGGATCGTGAACATATTTGCTGATTGAATTGACTTATCTGTATTTTATTTTTGGCTCGACAATTTTTTATTTTATTTATTTCATCAATAATTTAATTTATCAGTAGTCAAGCAAAGGCTCGAACACTTTTTGCGTTTCTTGACTACTAACTACGGGAACAATTTCAAAAGTTACTCCTAAACCACGCCACTTTAAAATCCACTCTTGCACTAAACGCAGATCGTCACACTCCATAAGCTGAAAGCATCTACTGAAATTTGGCTCTACCCAACTATCGATGTATTTAAGACCTTCAGGAAACATTCTGCCTTCGTCTCGAAGTCGCTGGTAAATTGGCAGCATATCACCATCTCTAAACCGTTCAACAATCATGAATAACATTTGCTCGTCTTGATTTAACTAGATTTAACCTGCTCAATTTTAGCTGTATTAATTCAAGTTCAACGAAATCTAGCTAGATAAAATAACTCTAAACCAACCGATAGTATCGCGTTAACTGGCAAAATAAAATTGCCACAAAAGTATCTGTGACTCATTCTAATTTTCAAGCCAGACTGGTTATATTCTGTCTTTAGGTTGATCTGTTTTGAATAATTATTGAATTTAATAAGAATAGCTTTCATTCACCAAGGATAACAACATCAGTATGAGTTCACCAGACATAGGCAAACAAGCAATTAGTAAGGCAGCAGAAGTTGGTTTAAAATCTCAATTAGATCAAGCTGAAGAATTGGATGTTGATATTCAGACTAATCCCTTAGACCTAATCCAGGGAGACATAGAAGCGGTCAGCGTTTCAGGTAAAGGTTTAGTAATGCAGAAGGAGCTAAGAGCAGAAAAGCTGCGTATAGAAACTAGTAGCATTAATATTGACCCGATTAAAGCTGCTTTAGGCAATATCGAGCTAAATCATCCTACCGATGCCAGAATGCTAGTGGTTTTAAAAGAAGAAGATATACAAAGAGCTTTTGACTCTGAATATGTCAAAAATAAACTACAAAATCTGAAAATCAATTATCAAGGAGAAACAACCACTGCTAAAGTTAATCACGTAACATTTACTCTCCCAGAAAGCGGCAAAGTAAAACTAGCAGCAGATCTTGATTTAGTCGACAAAGAGCAAACCGAGAAGATTAGTTTTACTGCTGTTCCTGAAGTTAGTTCTGCTGGTAATAGCGTCTGTTTAAAATCGGTAGAATATTTAGAAGAGGCAGAATACAACCAAAATGTAGCCAAGGCAATTATTGACAGTACAGAAGAGATACTGGACTTACGCAATTTTGAATTAGATGAAATGTCCTTGAAGGTTCGTAAATTAGACGTGCAAGCGGGCAAATTGACTATCGAAGCAGATGCACAAATTGAGAATTTTCCTGATACTCCATAAACAAACCTAATAGAAGCATTAAATTATCTGTCGTAATGTGTCCAGGCAAAAATTTAGGACCAGGATTTAGAGTTATTTCGATTAATTTGCGCAGGTTTAGGTTTCTTGATGACGTAAATTATACTAGTTTAATTTAGAAACATGGCAGATAATTTTTGTAAGGGCGAACAATCGTTCGCCTTTATAAGCTTGGGCAGGAAGTCATTAAAATATAGGCGCAAAAAAAATTAGTTATTGGCACTGTTTTACGCGTTACCAATAGCTAGTTTTACTCATGTCAAATTGTAAAAATGGAGCTTGATTTTTAAGAATCAGCTAGGGTTTGGCTAGCATTGTCTAAGTCCAATCGACTATCATCGCGCTCTTCTAATTTTCCTTTTAAGTCTAGTTGTTCGCGATCGCTCATTTCTAAACCAGCTTCTTGACCGAGCTTATCGACATCGTTCATTTCTAAACCAGTTTCTTGATCTGATTTATTGGTCTCATTCTCTTCGGTAAGTGGCTCAGTTTGAGCGAACTTTTCTTCGCCTGTATTCATAGTCTTTTTTCCTTTTTAAAACATGACTAATCGCCAGTTACTGCTTATACCATTGAGCAAAAGTAATCAAAGATTTAACCGTGGACTGATCTGTCTGAGATCTTGGTCTAGAAAAATCTTCTAAAGGATTAGCTTCGCCCTAAAGGATTAGCTTCGCGTCCGTCCTACGCGACACGTAGTTAGTCCTTTAGGGCAATCGCCTCCTCCGCGTCGCAAGTAATGAAGGCACCTTATAGCAGATATATTAATTCGCTTACCAAACACGTCTAAGTTTTTGATGAGTTATCAATTGCGTTCTTTTAAGCTTCATATCTCCAGCTAATGCGCGAGAATGGGTATTACTAGCACAATGGCTGACAATAAACTGTGATTGTTGATAAATGTGTTATGAGACTTATAGCTTTTAGTGTTAGTTAAAGCATTTAGCTGTGAATCTACTGCCTCAATATAAGAGGTATCTTCCATAGTCATTGGAGATAATTCTCCTGATTCAATCGCTGCTTGGATTAAGTTTTCAGCAGTAAGTTCGCCACTCTGGTAGTTACTAACCAACACAGCATAGCTGTTGATACCTTGGTCTTCAAAATAGCCTCTGTATGCGGAACTTACCAAATCAAAAGCTTCGGTATGGCGTACATCATAACTTGTACTCTTATAAGTCAGACTGATCCTTTTCTCCAGGCTGAACCTCTTCTAAAGTCTCCTCGGTGCGTGTTTCAGGTTCAACCGCACCATCCTCAGACTTCATTTCTTCCATATCCTCCATTTGAGAGCCAGAATTCATTTCAGATTCGGAATCGGAAGTTGTTGGCTCGTCTTGGGTTTGATTTGAATCCTCATGCTGTTCGATTCTGGTATCATCAGACTCTTCCGTTCTAGTGTTATCAGGCTCTTCCATTTGAGCGATCGCACTAGGAACAATTAATACGGCAGAAAAGACTATTAGTAAACTGCTAATAGTAAATTTACCCATGATAAAAATATCCTCAATTTTTCTTTTTTGCCACTACAAAATTGCTCAATTTTTAATTGAACAATTCAAACAATTATGAAGCTCTACTCAAACAATTATGAAGCTCTACCTTCTGTTGGACCTTGAACAGCCTTCCAGCCAGCTAAACCGCCTTGAAGTTGCGATACACTTTCAAATCCTTGTTGGCGCAAATTTTCTGCTGCTTCTGCTGCTTCTTGATCGGTATTAGCGTAAACATAAAGTTCGCGATTTTCTTCAAGACCGTTCAGGTCGGAAATCAACATTGCTCCTGTAATCCGCTCTTCCAAAAAAGCTTCGCGATCGCGTGCATCAAGGATAGTTAATCCAGGTTCTCCCCACTGAAGACGTTCTTTTAATGCTTGGGCGCTGGATTTGGGAGTAGCTTCGGGAGGAGTTGGAAGTACTTTCTCTACTACCTTTTCTTTGAATTCAGAGATGGCATTGGCTTCTGCTTTTTGTTCAGACATAATTTTTTGCTCTCAATAATTAATTTACTGTTACAGCTCATTAAGACAATTTTTTGCAAATAAATACTCCATCTAAAGAATTAATTATTTTTGGACAGTCATTTTCAAAATATTACTTTTGACTCATAGATTTTAGATTGTTTTTATTTAACGTCATTAGTAAGCGTTGAAAGCAAATTGTTGCGTACACAGACTTTATAAACAATTTTTAAGTTTAAAGATCTTGTTTAAAGAGTTGAGTCTATCGTTACCCTAATGTATTCAAATTAAGCTCTAACTAGATTGGTTACTGGTTTAACTGAAGATAAGGACAAGCTGTTGTTTTCTATGCACCACAAATAAATAAGAACTGACAAAATAAGAATATGCGCACTACAGAGAGCCGTCCTACTCCCGATGATATTCCTCCACAGAAGCTAGATTATCCAGCTTCTCAACGAGATATGACTCCCGAGCCTGATAGCGATCTATCCAACTATAGTCCTGCTAACAAGCTAACTGGGAAAGTAGCCTTTATTACTGGTGGTGATTCAGGTATTGGTCGCGCTGTGGCGATCGCCTATGCCCTTGAAGGTGCAGAGGTTGCCATTTTCTATAATGTAAATGACACCGATGCTGAAGACACCAAAAAGATGGTTCAGGTAATTGGTCAAAAAGACTGTTTGACTATCAAAGGGGATGTGCGTAATTACGAAGACTGCGAAAATGCAATTAAGCAAGTAGTAGATCGCTTTGGCAAGCTAAATATTTTGGTCAATAACGCAGCGTACCAAATGACCCAGAAAAAATTTGAAGATATATCTTTAGAGCAGTTTCGTCGCACGATAGAAACTAATGTCTTTGGTTATTTCTACATGGTAAAAGCTGCTTTACCGCATCTAGAAACGGGGGATGTCATTATTAATACAGGCAGTATTGTGGGCAAAATGGGTAAGGGAATGTTAGTCGATTACTCTACCTCCAAAGGTGCAGTGCATACCTTTACTAAATCTCTAGCGTTAAACTTAGGCGATCGCGGTATTCGAGTAAATGCAGTTGTTCCTGGGCCTGTTTGGACTCCTAACATTCCGGCAACGATGCCGATTGAAAAAGTCGATCAATACGACACCGACGGCATTATCAAACGCGCCGCTCAACCAGAAGAACTCGCTCCTGCTTACGTATTCTTGGCTTCTTCGGACAGTAGCTTTGTCACAGGCGCACTTTACGACGTAACGGGTGGACAATTATCGGCATAGTATCTGCATAGCAAAGCAATTAACTCTTAGCAGTTAGTTTTTAATTATTTACGAGCAATCTCCAAAAACATCAACCAGACAAATTTACAGAGCAATCCTGTAAACATTCAAGACTCATTACTTTTCGCTCAAAACAAATCACACACACTAGCATTAACCAGATCATGACTATTTCTTCCGATCAAATTCCAGCTCAATCTCAAGACAAAAAGCCTGCTCATGAGTCGGAAATGACTCCTCAACCTGTATACGATCGCGATAGTTACAAAGGTAGCGATAAACTCAAGGGTAAAGTCGCTTTAATTACCGGTGGCGATAGCGGTATTGGTCGCTCTGTTGCCGTTCTTTATGCTAAAGAAGGAGCCGATGTTGCCATTGTTTATCTTGATGAACATGATGATGCCAAAAAAACCAAAGAGTTAGTTGAAGCCGAAGGACAAAAATGCTTGCTAATTCCAGGTGATATTAGTGGCGAACGTTTCTGTGCTGAAGCAGTTCAAAAAACTGTAGACGAACTCGGTAAGCTAGATATCTTAGTTAATAATGCTGCCGAACAGTATATGGAAAACCCAGAAACTTTGGAAGATATTGATTCTGCCAGATTAGGCAGTATCTTTAGTACGAATATCTTTGCCATGTTCTACTTCTGCAAAGCAGCTATTCCTCACTTAAAAGAGGGTAGCGCAATTATTAATACTACCTCGATCAATGCCTACAAAGGTAATGCTCCTTTACTTAGCTATTCCACTACCAAAGGCGCAATTCTTGCCTTTACGCGGTCTTTGTCTCAATCTTTGATCGAAAAAGGTATTCGTGTCAACGGCGTAGCTCCTGGTCCGATTTGGACTCCTTTTATTCCTGATGCTTTTCCTGCCGAACAGGTAGAAGGCTTCGGTAAACAAGTCCCGATGAAACGTCCTGGTCAACCTGTAGAAGTGGCTACTAGTTTTGTATTTCTAGCTTCGGAAGATTCTTCTTACTTTGCTGGACAAGTATTACATCCCAATGGCGGTGCAGTCGTCAATGCGTAGCAAGTAAAAAGAAATCAAGAGTAATTATCGTCACTATTTGAGGATCGTTAATTAGTAAGCAGTTATCAAAACTACGATAACTGTTTACCAGCGTAAATATATGTCTGTAAATAAATTACCAGAGTTAGGATTGGTTTGCGTCACCGCTTCTGAGGAAGTTAGATTTCGTACGGTTACTCGCAGAACTTTATCAAAGCTATCGAAGTCGGAACAGCAAGAAAAGCTAAGAGCAGTATATACTGCTAATGTAGAACGTTTAACTAAGGCGATCGCCTTTTGTCAACGAGTCAATATTCGACTTTATCGTCTTAATTCGGCTTTATTTCCCTTTGCCGACGAACCTGTAGGCGCAGAAGTCTTGTCAGAATTTGCATCACAGCTAAAACAAATTGGTAATCAAGCTCAACAATGGGGAATAAGGTTAGTATTACACCCTAATCAATTTGTAGTACTAAATTCTGACCGCAAAGAGGTAGTCAATAATAGCTTGAAAATTCTCAAAACCCATGCCCATATTTTAGATCTATTACAATTACCTCGTTCTCCTTGGGCATTAATTAATATCCATGGTGGAAAAGGCGATCGCGTCGAAAGGCTAATTAATAACATTCAACAGTTACCAGAAAATGTTTATTCCCGCCTTAGCCTGGAGAATGATGAATATACCTATAGTAGTGAGGCGATCGCCGAAATTTGTTTAGCTACCAATATTCCGATGGTGTTTGATGCTCATCATCATTTAATTCATGAACATTTAGCTAGTTACGATGACTCTAGTGTTAAGGAAATGCTTGGACTGGCTAAGAAAACCTGGAAACAACCTGAATGGCAATTGGTTCATATCTCTAATGGCAAACAGCACTTTCATGACACCAAACATAGTGATTTGATTGTCAATATGCCTGTCAGTTTTCGAGACGCACCGTGGATTGAGGTAGAAGCAAAGCACAAAGAACAGGCGATTTTCAAGTTAAAACAAGAATGGTTGCCATCTCTTGAGCGTGAACAGTTAACTATAAACTAGTAATCATGATTACCAAACTCTTCAATCAAATTATTCGACCAAACAGACAGACTTTAAAAGGTGTATTTGTTGTCTGCATGATCGTGGCAGGTATAACTCATTTTATCGCCCCCGATACCTATGTTAAAATCGTTCCTCCACAGCTACCCTATCCTGAAGCAATTGTCTATATCAGCGGCTTTTTTGAAATTTTGGGTGGTATTGGTTTACTAATACCTTTAGTAAGCCAAGCTGCTGCCTGGGGTTTAGTTTTACTCTTAATTGCTGTCTATCCTGCCAACATTAATATGGCAGTTAACCATATTCATATTAACCACGTTCCCGACGGTAACTGGTTTCAGGCAATTAGACTTCCATTTCAATTTGTGCTGATTGCTTGGGCATATTGGTATACAAAACCCGAGCGGCAAAGCGAATTAACCAAGTCCATGAGTGAAGCAGATCGCATTACCGAAAAAAGTGCTTGATTGATCCATTTTAAATTCTATTCTGCCCCAACCATCTGCGAATCCTGAACCAGCTCGATCAAATTATCTTCAGGATCTCGCAATAAAGCCAGCTTTACGCCCCAATCCCGAAAATCCCAAGGTGGGGAGACAATTTCTACTCCCTTACTTTCAAGATATTTGCAGGCTTCGTCTACATCCTTAACTCCAAAACTAAGGCCGAGCGCATCATTTTTTTGTCCAAAAGTTACAGGAGTTCCACTGCCAAAGTATTCTTTAATTTTACCGCGACACAGGATAGTTAGTTTGGTCCTCCCTTTAGTCAATTCTACATAGCGATCAACCTGGGAAATCATTGCTACTTCCAATCCTAAAATATCTCGATAAAATTCTAAACAGCGATCATAATCCTTAACATACAGTCTGGTATTAGCAAAATCAAATTTCATATTATAAGTTTAAAATAAACTGAACTCATATTCTAAATCAGTAGAGTGAAAAAAATAAAGAGCAACCAAAATGGTTGCTCTTTACTCTTTTAATTTAAAATTAACCCTTTAATTTAATTGATGTCCTGCTGCTACAATCAGTTGCTTAAAGGTTTCCTCCGATGCCTGAGAATTTATAGTTACTGTTTTAGAGTCAGAATCAACTTCAACTTTAGCGTTAGGCTCAGAAGTTAAAATAGTTTTCTTTAATTCATCAGCAGATTCAGAACTATTGATGGAAGGTACGTTGAATTGCATAGATTTATATTTGACTTTTTACTTAAATTTATTCACTTATCCAGAGTAAAACGAAGTAATAGCCATAAACTTCTATCTTGAGAGAGATTAAAGTTTAAAATTTAATCAAAATTTAATCAAAAAATTAGCTTAAATTCCAGCATAAAATAGTTTGATTGTAATCTTCCTAAAGAAAAATATCTTAGTTTAGCTTAATATGACAAAGGCATCCTTCAGGATGCCGTATCAGTATAGACGTTCGTGTCAGCAAGATCTATCTAAATAAATCAGCTTTAGTTAACTAGGTTGTTAACAGCTATTCCCAAAATGGGAACGTTGCACATTTTTAATTGCTCGATAGCTTGAGAAAGCAGCGTTTTATCTATCTTGCCTAAGCCTGTAACCATAACCAGTCCATCTGTTTTAGCTGCCAGCAGGTTGACATCTGCATAGCCGACAACAGCACACAAGTCGTAGATTATCAGGTCGTAATTAGACTTTAACTCTTCCATTAGAAGGTGCATTTGTCCTGATGCAAATAAACGGCTGCTGTCGCGATTCATCAGCTCATCAAAACCAGAAGTCAAAATGTACAGGTTATCTTCTAAAGGTGATTTTTTAATCTGCTTTAGTGCAAAACTCGCGCTGTTCTGATTGAGGATATTTTTTAGACCAATCTCAGATTCTAAACCAAGACTTTCAGTTAAGCGTACATTACTACGCACGTCCGCATCAACTAATAATACTCGTTTACCCATAGATGCGGCAGCCCTAGCCAGATTAAGCGCGACGGTAGATTTACCCTCCCCAGAAACAGCCGAGGTAATTGCTAAAGATTTTAAATTAGTATCAAAGTTTAGCAAACCTAGATTGGCAGCAAAAGAACGAAAGGCTTCAATAGAAGGTGAGGAAAATTCGGGGAAAAACAATTCTCGTTCCTCAGGATCTCGATATAGATCTGAAGATGGTAGTCTTTTAAGATCTTGAGCATTTTTGGCTTGATCGAGTAATGATAGCTGTCTTTTCTTGGAGGTATAGGGGATATTGCCGAGAACAGGCAGACTAGTAATTTCCTCCACTTTGGCAGAAGTATAAATAACTTTTTGATACTTATCCAACATTAAGGCTATACCTATACCCAACAACAAACCAAAAGAAGAACCAAGTAATAAACGATTACTGGTGTCAAGGTCATTATTGTATGGCTCGCCAGCAGGAGCTAAAAGCTGCCAAGGCGCTTGTTGTTGAGCAGCATCAATCAAAAGAGCATCTCTTTGCAGCGTAAATTCATCGAGCTGATTTTTGGCTAATGTGAGCTTTTGCTGGAGTTTATTATAGTCGTTAGATACTGTTGACCATGTTTTAAGTTGCGATCGCAACTTGCTTGATTCGCTTTGCGCTAATTTTTGACGATTTTCTAAAGTTCTAATTTCATTCTCGAGTTTTTGGCGAATAGCTGCTCCTGTTTGTTCGATCAGACCAACAATTCTTTGTCTTTCTTCATTCAAAACCTGCATTTCAGCGGTTCTATCCGAGAAAACAGTAGACTTGCGACTAATTGCTACATCTGTTTCTCGTAACTGATTTAATAGTCCTAGATATCGCGGAGTAGCTAGGTCAATTGCCGTTGGTGAAGTAGTTGGTTCTATTTGTAGCTCTCGATCTAAATTTTTGAGCTTTAAACGCATTTGTTGTAATTCGCTTGCTACTTGATCTTGCTCTTGAGCTATCAGACTAGAGCGATTAGTGATTGGATTGAGCGATACCTCAGGTTCAACAAAATTATATTTGTTTCTGAGGTTTTGCAGTTGATTTTCTAGCTGATCGACTTGAGAAGCAATTATTACAATCTGTCGTTCTAAAACGGTAATTCCTCGTTTAACTCCTGATGATCGCTTTTGGGCACTGTAATCTAAATAAGTTTGCGTCAGAACATCTATCACCTCAGAAACTTGTTGCTTATCCGAATGTTTATAGCTGACAGATAAGACATTCTTTTTATTTTGACTATCCCTAATAAAGTCTACAGTCAAGCCACTACTCAATGTTTGATAGTCAAGCTGAGGATATTTGCCTTGAAGAGAATCGACAGCGCGGGAGATTACTTGAGGACTCTTTAATATTTTTAGTTGAACATCGTCTAGCTCTACCAGGGTGATTTCTTCACGAGTTTCTCCAGACTTTTCATTTGTTGATGTCACCTTAGTTTCAACGTTGACAGTTTCTGGTAAAAGCTCGAAGCTAGCAACATAAACTGGAGGGAACAAAAGAGTTTTGAAAAAAGCCAGGGATGTCATAGCTATGGTAATGCTGGCAATCAAAGGTAATTTTCTCATCAAAGTGTTAGTTACTTCACCAAGATTTAAACCTCCTTCAGTACTTTCTAGTGCAGAAGAATTCTGAAGATAATATGTTTTTTGATTTTCAAAATTTGAATTCATAACTTTTAAAACTCGGCGTAAGTGTTAGTTGTATTAATAAATTTCCTATAAGTAAAACTACTAATAGTTAAGTCAAGTGAAAATTTAGACTGATTAACAGCCATATGCTCAAAAACATAAAACCCTAAGATAGGGCTGCAAAACAAGTTAAGTCAAAGTAGCTAAAATTATTGCTTCACGTATTTATACGTATTAATTAAATATAGATAGCCCTACTTGTTTTTACTTATTTTTGTCAACACTATAATTTTGCATTTAACTTATTATATATAGTCATTTTTAAAACTAAACTTTTTGTCTGAGAAAAACATTCATATTGAGATATTTTTTACCTTATCTTTATAAAACCTATAGTTATTATGATGAATTTGTTTGTTTGTTATCTGTAAGTTGACGTTTGAAAATGAAAAAAATACGATATATATTACGCGGGTCAATTTAAATAAACATTGGAAAATTTATAAGTATAGAATTCTGAATAAACTACTAACAATATCTATTTAATTTGAGATTTATTTGATCAAACATGATCAAATAAATCTCTCCAAATCTAACAGTGAAGGCTTTTAAGTATAAATAATAGAAATAAATCGAAAACTATGATACCGAAGAAAGAAGTTATTAATGTTCCTGTTACTTGTGTGCCTTTTGATGAGCAAATGATGTTGATTTTACGCTGGGCAAAAACAAGAGCCAGTAAAACTGTTTGTTTGGCTAATGTTCATATGCTTATGGAGGCAGAACGTAATGCTTCGTATAGAAAAGTTTTACATCAGGCAGATTTGGTTACTCCAGATGGCAAACCTTTGGTCTTAATGTTACGTCGCCTCGGAATTTTGCATCAAAACCAAGTAGCTGGAATGGATGTTTTTGAAAATCTGTGCGATTTGGCGGAAAAGGCGGGTATCTCGGTTTATTTTTTGGGTTCAACCTCAGAAATTTTAGATAAGATGAAGCGGAGAATTAATCAAGAGTACCCCATCTTAAAGGTCGCTGGGATGAACTCCATTCCCTTTATGTCTGTCGATGAGATCCGCGCTACAAAAGATCATAATTTGATTGAAGAAATCAATAATAGCGGTGCTGGAATTATTTTTGTCTGTCTGGGATGTCCTAAGCAAGAAGTCTGGATGTCGCAGTATCAAGGCTTGATCCAAGGTGTGATGATTGGTGTTGGTGCAGTCTTTGCCATGTATGCAGGACTTACTCCTCGCGCACCTCATCTAATGCAGGACGCAGGAATGGAATGGTTATATCGCCTGATTCAAGAGCCACGTCGTCTTTGGTATCGATACAGTTCCACAATTCCTCCTTTCATGTATCTAGCTACTAAACAGCTAATGACTCCTGGAGTCGCTAAAAGCTTGTTTTCTGGATCAGCAATGACAATGGATGTAGAGAACCTAGATTTTTCTCCGGCGAAAATTGGCAGTATATTAATGAGACAAAATCTCTTAAGCGCAGAGGAATTAGAACAAGCTTTATTACAGCAAAAGCTAGATCCCAACTTGAAACTTGGCGAAATTTTGGTACGTAACAATTCATTATCTCTCTCCCAGTTAAAGTTTTATCTCAAAAACCAAAACGTAAAATTTGGTCAACTGTTAGTTGAGAAAAAAATCCTTAAACCAAACAACTTAGAGGAGCTTTTATCTCTACAAAGTAATGCTGATAATAGGCTAGGAAAAATTATTATTGAACGCAAAAATATTTCCAAAGATCGGGTAGAAGAAATCTTAATTGAACAGTATCTAAGACGTAAAGGACTATTCCTCGCCGATCCAATACATTTTGAACCTATGTTAATGCGATCGCCAGATTTGGCTAGGATTAGCCAGAGCTTTAAGTAGTCAAATCTCCGCTTCTGTCTATTCCAGAGGCAGGGGTTGCTATCAAATCAAATTAATCTAAATCTGCAATCAAAAAGTAGAACAGTGTAATTACTTTGCAGGTATCTGCTGTAAAAAATTAATTATTTCTCCCATTTTAAGTTAATAAAATTATGAACGAAGTACTATTTGTTATCGATCCTGGATTTGATATCTATACAAGCAGCACCTTTGCTGACAACTCTTTCAAAATCACTAACTCCACAGACCAGAATATTGTTAGTATTTCTCTGGATTTGAGTACAGCCATTTTCCCCGATTTAGTTTACGACCCCACAGGTGAGGCGGGAGATTCTGCTTCCAAAAACTTTGTGATTGACGTAGATCCTACTAGTAATCCTGCAATCAGCGGGGTTACATCACATGAGTTTTTAAACCCTCGTGATGGAGGTTTTGATGTTCTGAGAATTAACTTTAGTGATTTTAAACCAAACAAAAAGTTAGAATTTTCTATTGATACAGATCCTACTAGTACTAAAGGAGCTGAACAATCAGATTCAAAGCATTATGGCAGTATATCTGGGTTAGAGTTAGTCGGTGCTACAGCAACAGTAAACCTTGCCGACGGTACTAGTTTGCAGGGACGATTTTATCGTATTCCTGGCAGTGAAACTGGTTCTCAGGTTACTTTAACTTCTGAGATATCTAACACAATTGCATCTCCAATAATTGAAGCAGTTGGCAAAGATGCTTTTGCCACCGTAGCAGATGCTAATCAAACTATCAAAATCACCGGTAAAGCAGGTTCAAAAGTTTCTCTCTTAATTGTTGAAGGAGCATTATACGTTGAAAATAATGGCTTTGATATCGATCCTTTTGAGGCGAATACGGCGATCGCGGTAAATGAAGTTACGGCGACAATTGGCACCAACGGTACTGTCAATATTCCTGTCACGCTCACCCGCACCGATGCACAAAGTGGGGGATATAATTATTTTCTAGCTAAGTATCAAGATAGCAATAGCTTATCGTCTACTTTGGTCTTGGAATTAGATCCGGCAAATACACCCGATCCTGGAACAAATCCAGAAGCAAAAACAATTCGCATCGAAGCTGAAAACTATAAGGCGGGAACTAACGGTACTGAGTATTTTGATTTCGACGCGACCAATAATGGTGTCGAATATCGTCCGAACGAAATGGTAGATATTGAAACTACAGCCGACGTTGGCGGTGGCTTTAATGTCGCTTGGATTCAAGCGGGTGAACATCTTACTTACGATGTCAATATTGCTGAAGCTGGTAACTACAATCTTGTCTTGCGGGTAGCCAATCCT
>DATNPK010000100.1 GCA_036703275.1 Coleofasciculaceae cyanobacterium
TTATGGCGACAGCAATAGCGTTGTTTTCCTTGTTTTGATTTCCCATTTTTCACTACATCTGTTGATTGGCAAAATGGTCATTTTACTGCTATCCAAACTGTCATTTAATTTTTAATCCTCAAACTTTTCTTGACTTATCAAGTATACCCTAATACACTCTTTTGCTACACAACCTTAGGGTCGCGAGGAATTCGCGAACTAGCAACGGTCTCGTAGAGAGCATAAATTTCATGAGGGACTATGGCTACTTTGACTTCAGCTAAAGCAATCGCATTGGTTAACAAATTCTTTCCTACAGAGGGAGAAAATATACCTCTATCGATCATTTTTTCGATTCTTTTATTCAGTTCATAAGTTGTTTCTGACCAAGCCTGTTCCGCCATATAAAGTTCTAATTCAGGACGGGCAATTAATTTTCTGCCTCTTTCTCTAATCAATTCCGCCACCAAGATATTGGCATCAACTACTAATCGCATTATTTATTACTCGGACTCAGATAAATCTAAAGCACGAGCTAGAGTAGCTTCATCCATGCCACTTTGTGCTATGGCTGTGGCTACTGTTTGATTTAGTCTTTGTAGTCCTTAAGATAGAGTTTGTCCAGATTTTCGTTACATAACTTGACAAAACTCCTCTATTCTTTAAAATTGAGTAAGGACATTGTACATTCGCTCCGTAATTATCTAAGTTAAGCAAAACACACTTTATCTCACATCCTCCTAAAGTTAATAGCTAATTTATGTCCAAAATTCTAGTCATTGAAGACGAAGCACTTGCCCGCAATATGTTTCGGGACTGTTTAGAAACTGAGGGATTTCAAACTCTTGCTGCTGAAGATGGTTTAATTGGCATTGAGCAAGCACGACAACATCTTCCTAATTTGGTGCTTTGCGATATTATTATGCCCAAACTTGACGGCTACGCGGTTTTAAGCGAGCTACGTCAAGTTGCTACGACAGCAACTATTCCTTTCATTTTTATTACAGCTAAAGCAGAAAAAGCCGATCGCCGCCAGGGAATGTCGCTAGGAGCAGATGATTATCTTATTAAGCCTTTTACAGTAGAAGAATTGCTAGAAGTGGTTTCAGTTCGACTCAAAAAGCATGCTTTTTTACAAGCGTATTATGATAATAGCTGCCAATTCTCTAAAAGAACTATGGCTTCTGAGGGTTCAGAGCGCGAGACTGATTTGTTTTTTCCGAATGTTCCAGAGCATAGTGAGGTGTTCAAGTTTATCGAGGCTAACTATAATAGGGGAATTACTTTGTGCGACGTAGCTAAGGCAGTAGGTTATTCTCCCGCTTACTTAACGAATAAGGTCAAGCGAGAAACAGGACATACAGTAAACCGCTGGATTATTGAACGTCGTATGGCCCAGGCACTTTTATTACTCGGCAGTACTAAACAATCGATAGAACAAATTGCCGAGGCAGTTGGATATCAAAATACTTGTTATTTCTTCCGTCAGTTTCGTCAACATAAAGGAACAACCCCTCAAGCCTGGAGGGAGAAGCATCTTTAAAAAGGCGTTAAAGAGAAAGATGTGTTGAGAAAAATTAAAAATCCAACACCCAAATTAATCTAACTTGAGTTTGGGTTAAGCATATTGGGCAGGGCAAACGCGTCAAATCAGGTAAATAAAACTTTAATGAGATAGTCATTATCCATTGCGGCATGATACCTTTTCAATGGAATGCTTTTTTTCAAAGTTGTATTTCTCTTTAATAGTCCTAGGGTTTGTCTTCTCATCGTCCCAAAGTTTTCAGACCCATGACCTGTGCGGATTCGTGATTTGTCTTCTCCGAAGACCACATCTATCGACCAGTGCAATTGATTTTCTATTCCCCAATGTGCTTTGATTGCTTTACTGATCTTTTCTACATCTGCTGGTAAGCTGCATATGTAATATTGGGTAGTGTCGCAAAAATTGTGGCGGAAAAGAAAAAAGTGTTAGTTTAAGGATTCACTTACTCTAATTCATAGTGTCATCCCAACTTTTTAAATGGCGACATTTTCAAGCCGAAATTATTCTACTGAATGTACGCTAGTATTGCCGATATCCTCTCAGCTACAGGAACTTAGAGGAAATGATGTTGGAACGGGGACTTGAAGTAGACCACAGCACTATCAATCGTTGGGTACTTAATTATGCTCCAGAGCTAGATCGGCGTTGTGGCCCTCATCTCAAGTCCACTAATGACTCTTGGCGTGTGGACGAGACTTATGTGAAGGTCAAGAAACAGTGGAAGTATTTGTGAGGACACGGGTGGCGAGGTTGCCTCGCCACCGTGAGCTGTCCGTATCGAGCCGTGGATAGTCAAGGTAATACAATCGACTTTTTACTCACAGCTAGACGAGATGCTGAAGCTGCTCAACGCTTTTTCATCAAAACACTCAAAGCGACTCATACTCAACCCCCCAGAGTCATAAATGTAGATAAAAATCCTTTTTATCCATCGGCGATTGAGCAGCTCAAAAAGTCTACCGTTTTGCCTCAAAAGACCAAACTCAGACAGGTCAAGTACTTGAATAATATGGTGGAGCAGGATCATCGTAGCGTTAAACATCTAATCAATCCTGGCATGAGCTTTGGCTTATTTAATTCTCCTCGAAAAACTATCAAAGGCTACGAAGCAATGAATATGATCCGTAAGGGACAGATTAGCAATGTAGAAAAAGGAGATGTCATAGGACAAATCTCTTTTATCAATCAAATTTTCGCAATAACTGTCTGAATCTCTTCTTATTCTGGATTTTTTGCTGTCTTCCTTCATTTTTTGCCACAGAACCCGTAGCATCGGTGTCGGATGAATCGACCCGCCGTGCTAATAAACCGCTTAATAAGAGCACTTCATGAAATCTTTATATATTAAAGTTATGGGCATTGTATAATCATTATCAATATTAGACTTGTCGGCTAATAAAGGGGAAAACGACTGAAAGCGCAACTAGTTATAGGTTGTAGCGGTTCTCAACGAAAATGACGCAAACGTTTACTGCATAAAGCTTTTAAAGATTTTGCGCCCTATTTCCCGACAACTCTATTATGTGCAAATAGCTGAAGTTATTAGTCAAAAATTGTTGTTAAAGTTTACTCGATACTAACTTCAAAATTGAAGTAGAAAGATTTGCTAAAAAGCTCAATCTTATGTTGAATTGACTATCATGTTGTTGCTAAAACAACCGAAAGTAAAATAAAACTGGTCAAAAGTTACATTCTTTAAATTAACAATGCTAGATTCTCCAGGGCTACTTGAAAAAGATGCGTCTTTCTTTAAGTATTTTGTCAATCATCTCTCAGACGCAGTTTTTTGTTTATCTTCGGAGGCTCGCTTTGTCTATCTTAATGATGCTGCCTGCTGTCAACTTGAGTATTCTCGTCAGGAATTGCTATCTATGAGTTTGTCTGACATAGACTTAAATTTCTCACAAGAAACTTGGTTAAAGCAATTGCTATCTCTCAGGCAGCAAAATTTTCTTGTTATAAAATCTCAACATCAAACTCGAAGCGGGAAATTCTTACCAGTAGAGCTTATTTTTACCTATATAAGACAACGGGACAGTGACTTTAGCTGTATTTTTGTCCGCAGCGTAGAAAAGATACAACCTACCCAAAACGCAAATTCTTTTGATAGCAATGGTAGCATCAACAATCTTTACCAAGAGATTTCTCAACTTAAAGAGACAAAATCTCAACTAACAAAAACTTTATCCCTAGTGCATGCCACCTTAGATTCGACTGCTTGTGGCACTGCTGCGGTTAGCTATGAAGGAGAAGTTCTTAGCCAAAATCAAAAATTTTTGGAGATGTGGAAAATTTCCGACTTGCTAATTTTATCAAAAGACACTGAAGAATGCCAAAAATTTTTCGCATCTCAGCTTAAAAATCCAGAAGTCTTTCGCCATCCTGTTTGGGAGATTTCTAGAGAATCTGAGGCTGAAACCTACGACATTCTAGAACTAAAAGACGGTAAAGTATTTGCTCAATATTCTAAGCCTCTACGACTGGATAACAAAATTATTGGTAGAGTCTGGAGTATTTGGGATATTACCGAATTTAAACAGCAAACCGAGTCAAAACTATCAAGAATTCAAGACAATATAGAGACAGCTCAGGCGATCAAAGAAGCTAAACAACTAAGCCAACTGCGATCATACTTTATTTCTATGGTCTGCCATCAATTTCGCTCTGCGTTAAATATTATTTCCTTCGCCAATAGCCTATTAAAACGCTATGTAAACAAACGGACTGACGACCAAAGACTGTTGTATCTCGATAATATTCAAACCGGAGTCGAGCAGATTAACGTGTTGTTAGATGAATTACTGTTTTTTGGCAAGTCGGAAGTTGGACAAATTGACTTTAAGCCAAAACCAGTCGATCTTGCTGGCTTTTGTCGCGCTTTAGCAACACAAATGCAGCCGTTAAGCAACGGCAAACAGCAAACTATTGAATTTTTCAGTCGCTGTGACTGCAAAATTACTTGCATTGATAAAAATATATTGCACTATATTCTTACCAATTTGCTATCAAATGCTATCAAGTATTCTCCAAATGGGAGCAAAATTAAGTTTGAAGTTTTATGTGAAAAAGAACAAGTAATTATTAAGATTAAGGATAGGGGGATTGGTATTCCAGAAGTAGACCAACAACGACTATTTGACCCATTTTCACGGGGGAGCAATGTTGGCAGTATAGCTGGTATTGGTTTAGGTCTAGCAATTGTTAAAAATCTTGTAGAGATACACAACGGCAAAATCGAGTTAGAAAGTAAAGTTGGGATAGGTACTAGCTTTTCAGTTACTCTAGCAGCCAAGAATTTGCCAGAGGGAGAACAGATAAGCTGAGCAACATCGATATTAGACTTGTTGCGAAATAGTGAATAATAGACTGAAAGACAATGATGACAGCAAGATAATTATGCTCAACATTGAAAAGATACTTTGTCAAGATAGACTGTTGAGAGCAACTAAACTAAAAAGGGTTCTGTGGCAAAAAATGAAGGAATACAGCAAAAAATCCAGAATAAGAAGAGATTCAGACAGTTATTGCCACAGAACCAAAGTGAAAGCCTTAAGTACAATTGTTTGAAATTCATTGTGCTACACACCTCTTCTTATTTTTTGCCTCAGGGGGTGACAAGACATTCAAAGGGAAGAACTAATGATGCTTTTAGCTCTCATACTCTGTTGATAAAAAGATAGTTTGTTAGGAGTAAGTCTCATTAGTTCCTCAATCCAATCGCGACACATTTGAAAATTATCAACCCACAAACTACCATATAAACCTATCCAGAAATTACTATGTCTTTTCTGTTTTCTAAGGGTTTTCTTTTAAGCGGCAGATATATTCTTGGACTCCTTTTAAAATAATTGATTGACCTTTTTTGATGGCACAAGTGTAAGCGATCGCTATCAGTAAAATTTAAGGATAATAAACGTTTATTGTTACTATGACATTGCTCTAAGTTATAACCACCTGATTTACGACGCGAAGCTAGTCCTTTAGGACAATTTTTGAACATTGCTTCGATTCCCATTCGTTTCTTATAAGCTTTAATGGTTTGTTTTAAATTAGACAAATTAACGCCGTGTGCGACTTTAAATTTGAAAATGAAAATCCCATCTGAGATGATTAGTATTTTCAATCTCGATGGGACGATGTTTAGTAAGTCACGATTTTATCATTACTGTTTTCTGTAGTGTGGATGATTTGTGGAAAAAAATTACTAAAGGGGAAAAAATAAGAAGTAGAGGATTGGCATCAAGTTTGAGCGACAGCGAAATAATTACAATGGAAATTGTGGTTGTGTAGCAAAAGAGTGTATTAGGGTATAATTGATAAGTCAAGAAAAGTTTGAGGATTAAAAATTAAATGACAGTTTGGATAGCAGTAAAATGACCATTTTGCCAATCAACAGATGTAGTGAAAAATGGGAAATCAAA
>DATNPK010000101.1 GCA_036703275.1 Coleofasciculaceae cyanobacterium
TAGTATTAGCGATGCTGCTTGGGGCGAAATGTTTCGTCAGCTTGAATATAAATGTGAATGGTACGGACGCACATTGGTTAAAATTGACCGATTTTTCCCCAGTAGTAAGCGATGCAGCCATTGCGGTTTCGTAATGGATAAATTGCCTCTTGATGTTCGTACCTGGGATTGCACTAGCTGCAACACCCAAGGTATTGACAGAGATATCAATGCAGGATCGAATATACTCGCGGCAGGGCTTGCCGTGATTGTCTGCGGATCGGACATAAGACCTGATAGACATAGTTCTAAAGGGCAGTTGAGCAAAACCCGTAAGGGAAGGAAACAGAAACCTAAGTCGTGAGTCTTAGGAATCCCCCGCTATAATCTCTGATTTAGCGGTTGGGAGGATGTCAAAAGAGCAATTTAAACCTATGAGTGCATCGACTGAAACCAGACCACTAATAAAGCAGCCAGAACGCCTCGAAGCTCGTCTACAGGAGATTCCCCCCGAAGCTGGGGTGTATTTCATGCGGAATAGTAGCGGGGACATTTTATATATCGGCAAGTCCAAAAAACTGCGATCGCGAGTCCGTTCTTATTTTCGCACAGCACAAAAACTGAGCGATCGCATTGCCATGATGGTACGTCAGGTAACGGAGATTGAATTTATTGTCACCGACACCGAAGCAGAGGCTTTGGCGTTAGAAGCCAACTTAGTTAAGAAACATCAGCCTTACTATAATGTCTTGCTTAAGGATGATAAAAAATATCCTTATGTTTGCATCACTTGGTCAGAAGATTACCCTCGTATTTTTATTACCCGCAAACGTCGGGCAACAAATCAGCGCGATCGCTATTATGGCCCCTATGTAGATACCCGTCTGCTGCGGTACACTCTACATACAATTAAGCGGGTTTTTCCTCTGCGTCAGCGTCCCAAACCTTTATTTAAAGATCGTCCTTGTCTCAACTATGACATGGGAAGATGTCCAGGAGTATGTCAATCAATGATTACTCCCGAAGAATACAAAAAGATCGTCCAGAAAGTAGCGATGGTATTCCAAGGAAGAAGTGATGAATTGGTAGATACATTAAAAGCTCAGATGGACAAAGCAGTAGAAAGATTAGACTTTGAAAAAGCTGCTCAATATCGCGATCGGCTCAAAGCATTATCTAATCTCAATGCCGAGCAAAAAGTATCCTTACCTGATGATACTGTCTCCCGCGATGCGATCGCGCTAGCTGCGGACGAAAAACACTGTTGTATTCAACTATTTCAAATACGTGCGGGTAAATTAGTCGGACGATTGGGCTTTTTTGCCGATGCTAAATCTGGCACGCCTGGGGCAATTTTACAGCGGGTATTAGAAGAACACTACGCTACGGTGGAGGCGGTAGAAATCCCGACCGAAATTTTGGTACAGCACGAATTACCAGAAGGAGAAATTTTAACTGAATGGTTGGGCGATCAAAAAGGTCGAAAAATTAGCTTAATCAATCCTCAGAGGCAGGTTAAAGCTGAACTGATTGAAATGGTGGAACGCAACGCCAATTATGAATTAGAACGTACTCAGCGAGTAAGCGATCGCAATACTCTGGCTTTACAGGATTTAGCGACAATTCTCGATTTACCTGAACTGCCTAAACGCATCGAAGGGTATGATATTTCGCATATACAAGGTTCAAACGCCGTAGCTTCTCAGGTAGTTTTTATTGATGGTGTCCCTGCCAAACAATATTACCGTCATTACAAAATTAAAAATCCTGATGTTAAAATTGGTCGTTCTGATGACTTTGCTTCTCTGGCAGAGGTAATTAGCCGTCGCTTTCGCAAGTATAAACGTGAAGCAGAACCAGATATTCCCTGGGATAATTTTAAACATCAAGAAGGCGAAGCAGATTTTCCCAATCTATTAATGATTGATGGTGGTAAAGGACAATTATCTGCGGTGGTTAAAATACTGCAAGAGATGAATTTACTAGATGTAGTTAAGGTAGTTAGTTTAGCTAAAAAAAGAGAAGAAATCTTTTTACCAGGAGAATCAATTCCTTTAGATACCGACTCTGAACAACCAGGGGTACAGCTACTGAGAAGAGTGCGAGATGAGTCTCACCGCTTTGCCGTTAGTTTCCATCGTCAACAGCGACTAAAAAGCAGCAGGCGATCGCGTTTAGCCGAAATTCCTGGCTTGGGTTTCCATCGCCAAAAGCAACTTCTGGCTCATTTTCACTCGATTGACTATATCCGCGAGGCAAGCGTAGATAAGCTAACTGAAGCCCCTGGTATTGGTCGAGGTTTGGCACAGGAAATTTATAATTATTTCCATCCCAGCTAAATTAATTAAGGCGTTGCTAATTTAGGTAATGATGTACAAAATACGACTATTTTTAGTAATCACAGACTTGGTAGTACCACGTCTAGGCTAAAATGCTGGGTTGATTCCCCCAAGCTTGGGGGCTAGGGGGCCCAAACTAATTTTCAATACCCAACCTACTAGCTTTAACTTGTCACAGTTGGCTATTAACCGTTGGCTTTTGCATAAATTTTGTTTTGTATACTTGGTGCAGCAATCATTAAAATTCTCTGCATCAACCGAGGAAAAATACGCTGACCCCAAACAGCTAAATAACTCTGCCAGCCTACTAAAATCTCCCCTGAGTTTTTGTATAGCCCTGAAACTAATGCCTGAGCCACTTTTTCGGGAGTCATCGGCATTACCCAGCGAAACAACTTAAGCTCACGCGCCATATCAGTATCCGTTAATGTTGGTAGCAATGCCACAACTTTAATATTGTGATCGGCTAATTCGCTTCGTAGGGCTTGAGTAAAACCAATAATAGCAAACTTGGTTGCCGAATAAGTAGACATGGTAGGGGCTGCAACTTTACCCATCAAGCTAGAAACGTTAACGATCGTGCCTTCTTGGCGATTTGCCATACGTTTTGCCATCAGACGGGTAATGGTCATCATACCGATTAAGTTAAGCGAAATTTCTTCTTCAACTTTTGGTAGCCGAGTTTCGAGGAAGGGTGCTTGATGAGCGACTCCGGCACAGTTTATTAATATATGAATTGGTCGATGAGTACGCCATGCCTGAGCGATCGCAATATCGATTGAAGCTGATTGGGTGAGATCTAAAGATAAAGTAGTTACTTTAACTCCCATAGTGGTAATTTCTGTTGCGACTTCAGATAGCCTTTGTCGATCCCTAGCTACTAATAGTAAATGTTGAATACCTTGTCGGGCTAGTTCTAAAGCGATCGCTTTTCCAATACCGCGAGAAGCACCAGTAATTAAAGCTGTTTTTCCTTTGATATTCATAAATTAAAACCTCACTATGCTGGTGAATTATGGCAATTAACTTAAGCAATTATCTATTCGATTATTTTAGGAGATAGAGTTGATGCTTAATCGTATTTTGTATTTACTAGATTTATTTACAAATACTATTTTATTTAGCCACATCCGTAATTAATGCTACTTTAATCGCCTTATCTATAGTTTTACTTCTCCTTATGAACAAGGTTGGCAAATATATTGCTTGAAAATATATGCTCAAAATATAATCAAGTTAACGATCTATAGTTGCCAATAATCTATTTTCTTTGTTAAACTTGGCAAAAATTTTAACACATAAGTATTTGCTGAATATTTGGCTAAATGTTTTGCATAACACATTATAATTTTTAGGTATTTTTCTAACTTTGCATACCTTAACAAAAAAAGATAAAGGTTGGAGCTAGTTTTAGTATCAAAGATGGCAATTGCTAAATTTTATTCACTAAAGTTTTTGATAAAACAGGCAAAATATAGCTTTGAGACTTTAGTAAAAATAAATTAATATTTAGTTATATAAAAGATAATTTTTACTAATATTTGGATGGCGAGTAAGTCTAGTTTTTTATTCCCTAAGAGGATATTGAAACTAACGCACTTAATTAATTGAGAATGTCTGCAATTCTCTTGTGCCTATTGCCGACGTGCTTGATGCCTCAAATTTTTTAAGCTATTTTGTCATTACGTAAATCCCCGACGTAGTTGTTATCTGCCGAAAAACAACTTGCCGTTCTAATTGGGAATAATTATAAAATCAAAGAAAAGCAATACTTAAATTTTTAGCAACTACCGATAAATGTCTCATTCTCAAGATATAACTACCCTCGCCCGTTGGATGGCATCAGACTTTAGTAATCAAGCGCAAGCCTATGCTAATCCACCTTTTTTTGCTCATATACGTGTTTGTATGCGTCCTTTACCCAATGATTTGCTTGACGGCATCAGCTTGTTTCTGGAACAGGCTTACGATTTTATGCTCGATCAACCCTATCGTTTGCGGATTATTAAATTAAGTGTGGTAGACGATCGCATCGAATTAGAAAACTATAAAGTAAGAGAACAAGAAAAGTTTTATGGTGCATCTCGTAACCTAGACCTATTAAGCACTCTCACTCCTGATTTAGTTGAAAAAATGGAGGGTTGCGACATGAATGTAACCTGGACAGGCAGCAGTTTTCAAGGACAAATCAAGCCTGGCAAAGCCTGTATTGTAGAACGCCAGGGCAAAATAACTTATTTGGATAATAGCTTTGAAGTTACCGATCGCCAACTAACTAGCTACGATCGTGGACGCGATCCCGAAACAGATGAACTAATTTGGGGATCGATCGCTGGGCCATTTGAATTTTTCTCGAATCAGAGTTTTGCCGAGGAAGTAATTCCCTCGCTCGATAGAAGCACGATCTAAGATCTATTCATATAGGCTGGTAAACTAGACTTTAAACTGCATTTAATTAAGGAAGATGCACCTTGCCCGAACTACCAGAAGTAGAAACAGTCCGACGTGGATTAAATAATTTAACTACTAAACAACCAATCCAGAAGGTTGAAGTTTTACTAGCTAGGACAGTGGCTTATCCCTCTTGTTTAGAGGAATTTGAGCAGGCTATTACTGGAGTTGCGATCGCCCAATGGTACAGACGGGGTAAATATCTTCTTGCCCAGTTAGAATGCGATCGATCTGCTGGCTGGTTGGGGGTGCATCTGCGCATGACAGGACAACTTCTCTGGCTACCACAAGATTGTCCGCTACAAAAACATACCCGCATCCGTCTGCTGTTTGCTAATAATCAAGAATTGCGCTTTGTCGATGCTCGTACCTTCGGCAAATTTTGGTATGTCCCTGCCGAAAAAGAAATTCAATCAATTATTACTGGGTTGCAAAAATTAGGACCTGAACCTTTTGCTGCTGATTTTTCAGTAAAATATTTGGTTAATCAGTTAAGTAATCGTCGCCGCCATATTAAGACAATGCTGCTGGATCAAAGTATCGTGGCGGGTATTGGCAATATATATGCTGACGAAGCTTTATTTAAAAGCGGTATTCTGCCTGATACGGTAGCAGCCGATCTAACACAGATGCAGATTAAGCGATTACACCAAGCAATTATTGATGTCCTACAAATTTCCCTAGAAAAAGGTGGTACAACCTTTAGTGATTTTCTCGATTTGTTGGGCGTTAGTGGCAATTATGGTGCGACAGCCTCGGTTTATGGCAGAAAAGGCGAACCCTGTCGTGTCTGTGATACGCTCATTGAAAAGACAAAATTAGGCGGGCGATCATCTCATTTCTGCCCTAGTTGTCAAAGTTAAGGTCAACGTTACACCGCCACGGGCCTATCCGCGCATGATTATGCGACGCGAAGGACGCGACGTAAGGAGCTAATCCTTTAGGGCTAGTCCTAAAGGATACCGCTCCGAGACCGAAGGGCGGAGTGCGGTTTATCCGTGAATCCGTGATTGGCATATCCTTTAGGGCGAAGCTTATCATGCACGGACTAGCTGAGTCCTAAAGGACTTGCTTCGGCAAATGCTTTAGGACAGCCCCTTGTAAAACGACGGTCCTAAAGGACGACGCGAAGGACGCGCCTCCAGGCGCTAATCCTTTAGGGCTAGTGTGACCGAAGGGAATCCTTTAGGGCTTTAGCATACCGCTCCGAGACCGAAGGGCGGAGTGCGGTTTATCCGTGAATCCTTTAGGGCATATGCGTGCGTTGACCGCGGAAGGCGGTCACAAATTTGTTCCCTAGCTTTACTCCCAATCAAAGTTTTTGGATGAGTATGACTAGTTGATTGAAAGATTGAGTGATACTCATCGACTGTACCGAAATTCGCTCGGCAATGCTTGCCACTTCCTGTACAGAATCTTTAGCAAATATTGAACTTTGCGTCTGATTTTCTACCGACTGAGAAATATTTTCAATCAGGCTATTCATCTTATTATTCAAAGCAACAACTCGCTCTAGCTTTTGACGGACTATTTGAAATTCTTCCACGCCACTAATTAGCTGTTGTGTTCCTGAGTCTATAGCCATTGCCTTTTCTCTAGCTTCTATCTGTATATTGGCAAATAAAGGTTCGACTTGAGCAGAAGCTTCAAACAACTGCTGCATCAAAGAAAAAATGGTATCAGATAAATCCATAACCGAGTTTTGACTGTTTGCTTCAATCTGACTACGATTTACTACTCTAGTTATGCTCATAGATTGTTGAACAATTTGCTTACTCAAATCTTTGATGACGTTAATTGTTTCAGCCAGCTTTTGGGAAGAATGACTCAGATTATCAAATCCAACCGCAACATTTTGAACGGTGCGTTGAATATTGGCAATGCTATTGACAGCAAAATCTAAACTTTCCTGAGTATCTTTTAGTGCTAAATTGTTTTGCTGCTCTTGAAACTTAAGCTGTTGCGCATTTAAAGCTATGCCATTAAATGAATCAGCTACCTTTTGAATTTGATGTAAAACATTAATTGTAGTCTCAGACTGACGCATCGCTTCCTGAGAAAGAGTTTGATAAGCATCTCCGTTATCGGCCAATATTTCAACTACCTGATGTTTGAGGGTTTCTGTTTGCTGATATTGCTGATAGGATACCTGATTACTCGTCTTATTAGACTGGTTTAATTGCTCTAGCAGTTTAGCGTTATCTAGAGCAAAACCTACCTGAGCAGCAATTTGGGCTACCCAACGAATTTCTGGCTGTTGCCAATCACGTGTAGCTGAACACTGATGAGCAACTAGTAAACCAAACAGTTTACCTTCATTAATAATTGGCGTAACCAAATTGGCTTTAACCTCTAGCTTTTCTAGCTGCTCGATATAGCATCTAGTCATTCCTGCTTCATAGATATTGTTCCAAGCGCGAACTCTACCGTTGCGATATTTGTCGCGATAAGTAGGTTCAAAGCAGGGATCGTCTATTTTTTTACCCAAAGCTCTTGTCCATCCAGGGGCAACAGATTCAGCAATTACCGTGCCATAGCGAAGATTCTGGTTGAGGCTATACACAACCACGCGATCGCAGTCTATTACTCTACGTACTTCCCGAACGCTATTTTGCAGAATATCTTCTGTTTTGAGAGAGGTACGAATATGTTGGATGGCATCGGTAAAATATGTCGTCCACTTACTTTCGTCTTCTACCTGCTGGCTAAGTCGTTTGGCATCGGCTAACAGTTCAGCATTATCAAGGGCAAAACCCACCTGAGTCGAAATTTGAGTTACCCAGCGAATTTCTGGATGCTGCCATTGTCGAAAGTCAGAACACTGGTGTGCTACTAATAAACCAAACAATTTACCTTCACTAACTATTGGCGTAACCAAATTGGCTTTAACCTGTAGCTTTTCTAGCTGCTCGATATAACAGCTAGTCATTCCTGCTTCATAAATATTGCTCCACGCGCGAACTCTACCGTTGCGATATTTGTCTCGATAAGTAGGTTCAAAACAAGGATCGTCTATTTCCTTATTCAAAGCTCTTGTCCAGCCAGGGGCAACAGATTCAGCAATTACCGTGCCATAGCGAAGATTCTGGTTAAGACTGTAAACTACAACGCGATCGCAATTTAAAACCCGCCGTACTTCTTCAACACTAACTTCGAGAATGTCTTCTCGCTGTAAAGATTCTCGAATATAGCGAGTAGCGTCAGTAAAATACTTGGTTAGTTTGGCTTCGTTTTCCAGTTCATTTTGGAGTTGTTTGGCATCAGCTAGTAGCTTGGCATTATCTAAAGCAAAGCCTACCTGAGTGGCAATTTGGGCTACCCAACGAATTTCTGGCTGCTGCCATTGTCGAAAGTCAGAACACTGATGTGCAATTAGTAAACCAAATAATTTGCCTTCACTGATGATTGGCGCAACCAAATTGGCTTTAACCTCCAGCTCTTCTAGCTGCTCGATATAGCATCTAGTCACTCCTGCTTCATAAATATTGCTCCAGGCGCCAACTCTACCGTTGAGATATTTATCGCGATAAGTAGGTTCAAAACAAGGATCGTCTATTTCCTTATTTAAAGCTCTTGTCCAGCCAGGGGCAACAGATTCGGCGATTACCGTGCCATAGCGAAAATTCTGGTTGAGACTGTAAACTACAACGCGATCGCAATTTAAAACCCGCCGTACTTCTTTAACACTGGCTTTTAAGATATCTTCTTGGTTGAGTGAAATACGAATATACTGAATCGCATCGGTAAAATGCTCGTTCCACTGGCTTTCGTTGCTAGCCAATAGTTCTTGCTGTTTTGACTCTGTTTGTGCCAATACTTTGGTGTATTCCAGCAAAATACCTACTTGTGTCGCAATTTCAGTTACACAGTCAATTTCTTGTTCTTGCCAACTGCGAGCTTCAGAACACTGGTGGGCAATTAGTAAACCAAATAATTTGTCTTCACTAACAATTGGTGCAACTAAGTTAGCTTTGACTTCTAATTCTTCCAACTGTTCGAGGTAACAGGGAGTCACTTTTGCCTGATGAATATCATCCAAAACCCGAACTCTACCATGACGATATTCGTCGATATATCTAACTGCCAAACAAGGATCGTCAAACATTTTTCCCTGAGCTTTAGACCATTGCGCACCAACCGATTCAGCTATTACTATCCCGTAATTATTTTCGTCTAGACTATAAACCACCACGCGATCGCAATTGAGTAAATGCCTTACTTCTTTAACTGTGGTATTAAGAATATTTTCCTGCCCTAATTCATTGGCTATCTTCTCATTAACCTCGGCAAACGAACTATTTATATTCTCTTGAACCTTGGTTTTTTGTTCTATAGGATCTATAGGCTTGATAATTCCAATCTCATTGCCGTTCTCATTACCGTTTTTCATTCGATCCATGGTTAGAGAATTCCCTTTTTGTTGACCAACGGTCCGTGCCGTCTCCGTCGTTTTATATGCGGAGCGGTATGCTAAAGCACTAGCTTCGCGTCGTCCTTTAGGACGGCGGAGTAATCTGTGACTTTCTGTTACCTGATTTGTTGAGTTGAGTTTTGACTTTTGGGTTTTAACAATATTGGAAAGCGCAAAACCTGTGATGTTGGCTTTCTCTGTCAGAAAACTAACTGCTTTAGGATGCCAAGGTTGAAGTTTAGAGCATTGATGAGCTACCAGAAAAGCTAATAGTTTATTACCGACGGAAATTGGTGCGATCGCCAGACCTTTAATCTTTAGCTCTTTTAGATCTTCTAATTGATTTTGACCGACATCTACGGTGTAAATATCATCTACAGCTACAGCCTGACCATAGCAGTACATTTCTAAATAATCATCTTCTAAAAAAGGATCGATAATCGTTCGTCCTAAAATAGAAGCATGTACAGAGTCAACAGATTCAGCGATCACCTCTGCTTTTGGTAGTTCACTAGCATCATAGATAATGACGCGATCGCACTTTAAAGTTTTTCTAGTTGTTTCAACAGTAATGTGAAAAAGTTCTTCAAGATTCTGATAACTGTTTAGTTTTAAATCGCTAGATTGAGTCATTGATCGTGGTATAAGCTAGACAACTTCCGAAAATCTAAAAATTGGAGAAAATTGTGAGCAAAAAATTTATCTAAGAAGATTTATAAAATTCTCGGTCGTAAGAATCAGATTCTGAAAATTATTTTTCCGTAAAACTACTTAAACGTTTATTAGCTACAGCTTAATATACATTGATGTAATAACTCCAAAATTTATTTGTCTACCAGTAATTTATCTAACCGCGGACGTGTCGGTGTAGCATTGACTTGATAATTTTTTGCTTAGTTTTGAGTTTGAGTTAGCATTGCCACGTAATATGAATAGATAACAAACACGTTACTGAGTTTAAAATCGATTTAATAGAGAATCTGCCAATTACTGTTTATTCTCTTCCTCCTAGTACTGGAGATCTAGTTGATCTTTTTAGGATGAAGATTCTTCAAAATCAACAGTTCGAGTCAAATGTAAAATTTGTACCGACGACAACTTTAGCTCTGCGTCAATTAGCCAATCATCCTGGGGGAATTTACTATGATTCCACGGAGGCAATTATTGCCCAGTGTTTAATTAAACTATTGCCTCTGGGTGTGGAAAGAGATGATTTAGTTACTCCTTATCAACAGCCTGTAATACCTGCTTCTGAATGTCCCAAACGGCGCAATCAATCAAACTTTAAAGCCCTGGGTACTGCTCAATATCTCCTGACTCATTATCTGTATGTGGTATTTCTCCAAAATGAAAATCAAAATGATCGTTCACAAATTGGTTAAGCATACGCTAATTTCTTGCTTACACCTCAAGGTCAAAAGCTAATAACCAAAACGGGCTTTGTTCCTCTTGATTAACCTGAGTTGGCGATCGCCAAAAGAGCAGATAGTCAGCTAAAAGTAACTACTAAAATAGATGCCATGAACGCTAGTCAATTTACTCCTCAGCTTACCGAAGACGGCTCGTATACTTTTTTCTCGTTAGAATTTCAGGAAACATTTCATTCATCCTTCGGTGCTAAACAGGAAGCGGAGGTAAGATACATTGAGCCATGCCTGATTAAGCAGCTAGCGGTTCAACAATCTACTGTTCGTATTTTAGATGTCTGTTATGGCTTAGGTTACAATAGTGCCGCTGCTTTGTCAGCGATTTGGTCAGTTAATCCTCAATGTCGAGTAGAGTTAATTGCTTTAGAAATAGCTGCGGATGTTCCTCGCCAAGCAGTGAAGCATAATCTTTTAGCGCAATGGGAATGGTCTATTGCCGAGATGTTAGCCGAATTATCAAATAAATCTATAGTTACCAGAAAGTTCTTTAAAGCCAGATTAATATTAGGTGATGCAAGGCAAACCATTCAAAAAGTAGTTAAAGAAGGCTGGCGAGCTAATGCGATCTTTCTCGATCCTTTTTCACCACCCAAATGCCCGCAATTGTGGACTGTAGAATTTATTGATTTATTAGCTCAATGTCTTACACCCACAGGAAGACTCGCGACTTACTCTTGTTCGGCAGCAGTTCGTACCGCATTGTTTAACGCAGGGTTAAATCTCGGCTCTATTAGGGGTGCTGGTCGTAAGTCTCCAGGTACGCTTGCTGCTTTTGAGTATAAAAATTTACCTATGTTATCTATTAAAGAGCAGGAACACTTGCAAACCCATGCGGCAATTCCTTATCGCGATCGCAGTTTGCAAGCTAAACCAGAACAAATTATTTATAATCGGCAACAAGAACAGCAAAAGAGTCAGATGGAGTCTACTTCTCAGTGGCGAAAACGCTGGTTGAGGTCAAATATTTAGCTCGTACTTGACCGTAAATTTGATTAAACATGGTTTTGAAACTCTTGTTGAATAGCTGAAATTCAGCTAGGACTAAGTATTATGACCGATCTCAAACAAAAAATGAACCTTCATAATATGTATTAGTGACAAGTTAAAGAAACTCTATACTAATTTTGTCGTTTTAATTAAAGATCCAGTTAGGCTGGTATCGACAGCTAAAAAATTTGAGAACTACTACTCCAACCTTTATGGTTTTGAGTTGAGCTAGAATCAATTATTAGCTATTCAGCATAAAAATTTTCATTCTTCGAGAAAATAATGAAAGAAGTTGGCGAATTTTCTTTGGCTACTAAGATAGGTTCTTCAGTGAGCAATAACTCTAATTTGACGACTGCTAAAATTTTGATTGTTGATGAAAATCCTTTAAGTCGGATGACAGCGTTCGATCTTCTGACATTAGACGGTTACGAAGTAATGGAAGCAGAGGCGATAACTTCGATTTTTGACAACATCACACAACAACAGCCAGATCTGATTTTGCTTGACGCGATGATGCGACAGATAGACAGCTACACCCTATGTCGCCAATTAAAGGAAAATTACCGTACTGCAAATATTCCCGTAGTTTTAACCACTCTTGCCGATAGCAGAGAAGCTCGAATTAAAGCGATGGAAGCTGGGGGTAGTGATGTATTAGTCAAGCCGCTTAACCGTATTGAACTATCTACGAGGGTCAAGTCTTTAATCAGCCAAAAACGCATTAATGATGGACTAAACCAAATGGAACAGGTATTGTTTACTATTGCCAAAGCGGTAGACAATCGCTCGGTCACTAAAGGTGGTAGTGTTCGTGTTGCTTCTTTGGTTAAATCTTTCGGAAATTATCTGGGATTAAGTGCTAAAGAGATCGACGATCTGGCTTTTGCTGCACATCTACACGACATTGGGACAATCGCTATCCCTGATGCAGTCATGCTCAAAACCGAAACATTGACTGTTGAAGAAAGAGAGTTAATTGGACAGCACGTTTTGTTAAGTGAGGAAATTTGTCAGCCACTACGCAACCGTAGCGGGGTTTTACCGATTGTTCGCCATCATCATGAACGGTGGGATGGTACAGGCTATCCCGATGGTTTATCTGGTACAGAAATTCCTTACTTGGCTCAAATATTTCAGGTGATTGATATTTATGATGCTTTGACCAGCGATCGCCCTCATAAAAAAGCTTATAATCCCACTGAGGCATTACAAATTATGATTGAGGAAGCCCAAAAAGGCTGGCGCAATCCTGAGCTGATTGAGCAGTTTACCATCTTTATTCATTCTCAAGAACAGTAAATATAGGTCTATTTTGGTATTCTTGGTCACAAAACTTGGTTCAAAAAGCTATTTAATAGCCGATAATAATAAGCGGGGATGACGAGCAAATAAATAACTATCCATAAGCTATGGCTAAAACTAAGCGTAAGACCTTTTTACTAGATTTTGAAAAGCCTCTTTGCGAGCTGGAGTCTAGAATTGAGCAAATCAAAAACCTAGCAGAAGAAAATCAAGTTGATGTCTCTAGCGAAATAACGCAGCTAGAAGTTAGGGCGGGACAGTTGAGGCAAGAAATATTCAGTACTCTTACTCCAGCTCAAAGACTACAGCTAGCTCGTCATCCTCGCCGTCCTAGTACCCTAGATTATATTCAAGCAATTAGCGATGAATGGCTAGAGCTGCATGGCGATCGCGGAGGCTATGATGACCCGGCACTGGTTGGAGGTGTTGCGCGCATTAATGGTCGTCCCGTGGTGGTGGTAGGACATCAAAAAGGCAGAGATACTAAGGATAATGTAGCACGCAATTTTGGGATGGCTTTCCCGAGCGGCTATCGCAAAGCTTTAAGATTAATGCAGCACGCCAATAAGTTTGGTATGCCTATTTTGAGCTTTATCGATACTCCTGGCGCTTGGTCTGGGGTTGAGGCAGAAAAGCTTGGTCAAGGAGAGGCGATCGCCTATAATTTGCGACAGATGTTTGGTTTTGATGTGCCGATTATCTGCACGGTAATCGGTGAAGGTGGTTCAGGCGGAGCATTAGGCATTGGTGTCGCCGATCGTCTATTGATGTTGGAACATTCTGTCTATACGGTGGCTAGTCCTGAAGCCTGTGCAGCAATTCTTTGGAAGGATGCCAAAAAATCTGACCGTGCAGCCGCAGCTTTAAAGATTACTTCCTGGGATTTAAAAGACCTAGGTTTGATCGATCAGATTATTCCTGAACCCAACAGTGGCGCACACGCCAATCCTGTCGAAGCAGCAGCCAAACTAAAAGAAGTTATTTGGCAAAATTTAGAGCAATTATGGCAGATGACACCTCAACAAAGACAAGACCTACGTTATGATAAGTTTCGCAATATGGGTCGTTTCGAGACTGTTGCTAATTAGGTAGCTTTGGCTGACTACATTAGCTAAAAGCCTGTAAGACTATAGCTGGGATCGCTTAACTATCACCTCAAAAGCAGATGTAGATTTGGGAATGCTATAATGCTAAAGCAACATTTTGTTACATTAATTTTAATGTAACATTGTGGAAAATGTACTAGCTTGCTTTGACTCTATCGACAGTCTGGCATTAAACAAATAGTAATAAATGACAATCAATCTAGTCAAATAAACACTTGTAGTCCTTTATAGTGAACATCCTCAGTAGCAAAAGTATTTAGCAATCCGAAACTACTGGCGAGCGAGCAAACAATCTTTAATCAAGCAATTTTTTAAACTGTTTTCTCGATTATTACTGCAATAGTGCAATTTTATATTTATTGAGTTTGGCAAATCAGAAAATAAACCTAAGATGAATCCACCCTCAAATCAACTACGAGCAATAGTGACAGGTGCAAGTAGTGGTATTGGAAAAGCAACTGCTCTAGCTTTTGCTAAATCGGGAATTGAGGTTGCTTTAGTCAGCCGTTCTCAAGATAAGCTCAAAGCGGTAGCTGAAGAGATACAGCTAAAAACCCAAGTCAAAGCAGGAATTTATCCGATAGACTTAGCGGTGGTCAACCAAGTTACTCAGCAAATTACTGCAATATGTAGTTCATTTGGTCCTATTGATATTTTAGTCAATAATGCGGGAATGGGTTACACCAATTCTTTAGGTAAAACAACTTTAGCAGATTGGCAAAAAATACTTGAGCTTAATCTAACTAGCGTTTTTCAGTGTATCCAAGGAGTTTTACCTCAGATGCGCGATCGCTCTTCAGGAACTATTATTAACGTTGCTTCTATTGCAGCATTTAATGCTTTTCCTCAATGGGGTGCTTATAGCGTTAGTAAAGCAGGTTTGGTTGCGTTGGGCAAAGTTTTGTCAGTTGAAGAGAGAGGAAATGGAATTCGTACCGTGACTATTTCTCCTGGTTCGGTAAATACCCCAATTTGGGACACAAATACCGTACAAGCAGATTTTGACCGCTCAGCAATGTTGACCCCCGAAATTGTTGCCCAATCGATACTCCATACAGCTTTGCTCCCCCATCAGGCGGTAGTAGAAGAGATGATCGTTATGCCTAGTGGAGGGGCATCATAGATAACGATGATTACTAAATTTAATAGCAAGAGAACAGAGTTTTACTCATATTAATAAATTATGACAATAGTTTCTTCTAGCGGTTCTAATCGTTCTGAATCTTTAGATAATGGTTCTAATCCCCTAAAATCTAGTTTGTTCGACCAAGTTGCCAGTAGACCAGATCGTAATACCCATAATGGACAAGCTGCTCAAATCAAAGCAACTTCTGAAGCTGCTCAACAAAAAATGATGGAAGCAGTCTACACCATGCTTGAGTCGGTAGGCGAAGATCCAGAGCGAGAAGGATTACTGAAGACTCCTAAAAGAGTTGCCGAGGCGATGCAGTATCTTACTAGTGGCTACAATCAGTCTTTGGAAGATCTGGTTAACGGAGCAATCTTTGACGAAGGACATAACGAAATGGTGTTGGTAAGAGACATTAATTTCTTTAGTTTGTGTGAACATCATATGTTGCCTTTTATGGGTAGAGCGCACGTAGCCTATATTCCCAATCAAAAAGTTGTCGGCTTGAGCAAACTAGCTCGTATTGTCGAGATGTATGCTCGTCGTTTGCAGGTTCAAGAGCGACTCACCCGACAAATTGCTGAAGCAGTGCAGCAGGTATTAGAGCCTCAAGGAGTTGCGGTGGTTATGGAAGCATCTCATATGTGTATGTCGATGCGCGGAGTACAGAAACCTGGTTCTTGGACAGTCACTAGCGCGATGATTGGCGTGTTTCAAGATGAGCAGAAGACTCGCGAAGAATTTCTTAACTTGATTCGCCATCAACCCAGTTTTGTATAGTAGACGATATTAGAGGTTGTACTAGGAAATAAGCTTATTTTTGCTTCCAGTATTGGATTGTATTAGAACTTAATTCTTATAGAGGTGAGTAATGCTTACCTCTATAAGAATTAACCGATACAAATAAGTAGCTAGGCAAAATTAAATATAAAACGTCAAGAGTGATAATTGCTTTGACTAATATTTTTCGTTTATATTTATTGTCTAAATTTCTGCCTAAAAAACTCGATAAACAACCTGATCTTTGTATTCAAGTGACGATTCAAAGGATAGACAAGACACAGAGAAATTGCTGGTGGCTGATAGTCGGGTAAAACGATCGCCAGTGTTTGTTGCTCTAACTCTTGTTTGATAATAAAGGTAGGTAATAAAGCAATACCCAAACCTTGTACCGCTGCATCTTTTAATACTTCGCCGTTATTTGAACAAAGCACTCCTGTTACTGTTACCCGATACTCTCGATCTTGATTAAACAGTTGCCATTGGTTTCCTGTAACTATCTGTCCGTAATGCAGACACGAATGTTGACTTAGTTCAGTAGGATGGTTGGGAACACTGTATTTTTCCAGATAATGAGGAGCGGCGCAAAGAACTCGGGAAACAGGTGCGATCGCCTGACAAACTAAGCTAGGGGATGTTTCTGGCTGAGAGATTCTAATAGTTAAATCGTAGCCTTCAGCGATGGGATCGATCAAGCGATCGTCTAAGGTTAGCTGCATCTGTAATTCTGGGTATTGAACCATAAATTCAGCGATCGCCTTGCCTAAATATAAAGTACCAAAAGACATAGGTGCGTTTATTTTCAGCGTTCCTTTTGGTTTGGTTTGTAGCTCGGATACGGCAACTTCTGCTGCTTCGAGTTCTGCCAAAATATTGACGCATCGTTCATAAAAAGCTAGTCCTGTAGGCGTGGGATTAACCTGACGAGTACTACGCTGTAATAGCTGTACGTTCAATTCATTTTCTAAATTGATCACTAGTTTATTAACTGTCGATCGCGATACGCCTATTTTTCTCGCCGCCACCGCAAATCCTCCTGACTGCACTACTTGAGTAAAGGCTTGCATACTAGCAAATTTATCCATAGATTGTAGAAATAATAGAGACAATGTGTCTATTAAATACCATATTGTCTTTTATTTAAATGTAATTCATAATAAATATATAAAAATAAAGGCAGAAGAGGTAAAACCAAATGATTACTGTTCGTCATAAAGATGAAAGAGGCATCGCTAACTTCGGGTGGCTAGACAGCAGACATACCTTTTCTTTTGGCAACTATTTCGATCCACAACAGATGGGTTTTGCCAGTCTCAGGGTGATTAACGAAGATAAAATAATCCCTGCTAAAGGTTTTGGCACTCATGGACATCGAGACATGGAGATTATTTCCTATGTTCTTTCAGGGGAATTAGAACATCGCGACAGTATGGGTAATGGCTCAGTAATTCGTCCAGGGGATATACAACGGATGTCCGCAGGTACAGGGGTAAGACATAGCGAGTTTAATGCTTCTGATACTAATCCCGTTCATTTGTTACAGATTTGGATTATGCCAGAGCAAAATGAACTGCAACCAAGTTATGAAGAAAAGAACTTTGACCAAGAGCAAAGACAGGGCAAGTTAAGATTAGTCGGCTCGCGGGATGGGCGAGACAACTCAGTAACAATTCATCAAGACGTGAATCTTTATCTTGCTTCACTAAACCAAAGCGATCGCATAACCCATCAAATCAACGCTAATCGTGCTGTATGGCTACAGGTTACCAAAGGTGAGGTCAAACTCAACGATCGCTTACTACAGGCTGGCGATGGTGCTGCAATAATCAATGAAGCCGAAATAGCGATCGCTGGAAATAGCTCAGATAGTGAAATCTTGCTGTTCGATCTGGCAAAGTAGCAACTGACAAGGGATAGTTAGTAATTAAACTTGTCTTTTTGTCTCTTCTCCGTTTTACAAAAAGAGAATACGTCTCTAGTGTCCTTACTGTGGGCGAAACCTGTGTTCGCCCTTTATAAGCCCTGTGGCGGAGTAATATCTGACTCTTGTGGAGTAGATTGTTTATAATTAGAAACAATTTCCTGTATTTGAGGATTGTTTAAAAACTTACGGGTATCTTCAATTAGCTGTTCTCCCCAAAGATTATCTTGCAGAAATTGAATATCAGCATAACGACTATCAATTTCTAGAGCAGCTTTACCTAATTCAATCGCTTTATCAACTTCACCTTCCCTAAATAGGGCTACCGCCAAAGCTAACTGAGGCTCTGCCTGTTTACCATCTACCTCAATTACCGACTCCCACTTGGCGATCGCTGCCTGGCGATCGCCCTGCTCATATTCTACTAACCCCACGTTGTTTAGTGCCGGCCAAAAAGTTGCTTCTTGAGCAAAAGCTGCTTCATAAGAGTCAATCGCATCATCAAACTGAGCTAGCTTGAGGTAAGTATTGCCTAAATCAAATAGTGCTTCAGGAGAATTATTTTCTATTTCTAGTCCAGCTTCTAACTTTTCTCGCGCTGCTTCATAGTCGCCTTTCTGAAAATAGGCGTTGCCCAAAGAAAACAAAATACCTTGTTGTTCTGGAGCCAGGCTTTCTGCTTTTTCTAAGACTTTTATTCCTTGGTCTATTTTTTCTTGCTGAATGTATAGACTTCCTAAGATGAACCAAACATCGTAATTACCTGGAGCTAGTTGAGTTGCCAGTTCTGCTCTGGGTAATGCCAAATCATACTGCTGGAAACGAATCAACTGCACTGCATCTTGAAGCAACTGCAATCCTTGCAATTCTAATTTTTCTGAATCTAGCTTAGGTACGTAAGGCAGCACAGCTTGTCCCCTGACTGGCAGAGATAAACTAGAAATGCCAGCACAAGCTATTAAAGAAATTAACCAGTTACGTTTAGACACAGCACCGTCTCAATTTTAATTATCAATACTCACAAGTTACTTCATTGTCTTACTGAACGGCAAATTTTATTAATATTATTCACGTAAACAGCACCCTGCCAACTAAACAAACGGCTTGTCAGAAAGCCTGCCTGGGCAAGAAAATGCTAGATGAATTTTATGAAGCTTTATTTTCCTGAGTTTAAAATATTTTCCGTCAATTCTGGTCTTACTGCTATTTGGCTACTGTATACTTTCCTTACCCCTGTAACCTGCAAAGCAATATTTTCCATTCGTCTTAAAAGAGTGGCATTAGAAATAGTCCCAGTCAGAATTATGGCATCATCTTCTTGTGCCACATAAACAGTAGAAACATCTCTTAGTGCTGAATCTTGCTCGAATGCTTTGGTTACTCGTTGAGCAATACCACTAAGACTAAACTCTCCATGCAAGCCTACTCTCTCTGTAGGAATCACGCTGCGCTGAAGATTATTGGTTTTGTTATTAAGTTCAAACAGATAAAGTCCCAATATTGACAAGGATATTAACCACACCAATGAAATTAGCCAGATGTATCTATTTTGATTTGAAAGATTTCTTTTGATTTTGGGTAATTCTGACTGGCTGCTATCTAAACTTCGACGAAGTTTAGCAATTTCATCTTGCTGTTGACGACAAGCAAGCTGAAGATTAGAAATAGCTTTTTGAGGTTTGACAGTAATTGGAGTAATAGTTGTGCTTTGTTGACGAGAAGAGGCTGGACTTTTAAGCTTGCTTATAACTACTCCTGAATCGGTATAAATTAAAAGTTTTTCTAATAATCCTGGGGCAATTTGCGTATAACCTCTATAAATGTTGCGAATAGCTACCGCTAGATCTTGAGTCTCAACATTTTTTAATAAATAACCTTTAGCTCCCATTGCCAAAGACTTAATAATATATTCATTACTATCACAAGAAGTGTGAATCAAAACCTTAGTCTCAGTAAATCTATTGGTTATTTGTTTGGTAGCACTAGCTCCATCTAAACCAGGCATCTCCATATTCATAATTACAATGTCTGGATGAAGAAGTTCTACTTGCTCAATTGCAGCAATTCCATTGTTGGCAGTTCCTACTATTTCTATATCTGCTTCAGATTTAAGAGAAATTTTTAAACTTTCTCTCACCATTTTTTGATCGTCAACTAGTAAAACACGAATCATATTAAAAATTAATTAAAAAGCGACAAAAGAACTCCACTAGAAACCAGGAACTTGCTAAGTGCTTTTCGGTACTAGTATTTATTTACATATGATTACCTATAGAGCTTTATAATGTAAATTTATTTTACCGAATCTTTACGCTTTAATTAAGCCACAGCAACTTAGAGCTGGAATAATTTGCTTCCATTTGCTTTGGATTATTGAAGATAAATTTTCCAAAACTACTGTGTGTTTAGAATTTATCAAACTAAATTTTATAGTCAATTATCCAGAACTAGACATTTTTAGCTGTAGGAAAAGAAACGGGTCAAACCAACTATATTAATAGGTTTAATTGCACTTTATGCCTAAAGGTCGATCGCTCGCTCGATCGCCAAAACTATTTCATTTTGTTAGTGACTCCATAAGACTAGACCATGACTGTATTCTTAATTTAGCGAGTTTTATATTTTTAAATATTTCTGGCTAATAAATAGCTGAATAATTATATGCCTAGAATTTATTGGACTCAACTTCATACCAAATTACATAAAACTTTACGTCAGCGATCGCTTTTACCTTCAGGAGAAAAAGTTTTAATTGCCGTGTCTGGTGGACAAGATTCTTTATGTCTGGGAAAGTTGTTATTAGATTTACGCTCGAAGTGGAATTGGCAATTAGCGATCGCTCATTGCGCTCATCAATGGTCTACAGATACAGGCATCGCTGAAAGAGTGGCTGAGGTGGCTCAAAACTGGCAGCTGCCTTTTTATCTTCAAATTGCTGGGGTTTTACCAGAAACCGAAGCAGCAGCACGTCAATGGCGTTATCAAGCTCTAAGCACAATTGCTAGAGAAAAAGATTTTAAATATATTGTTACTGGACATACCAAAAGCGATCGCGCCGAAACTTTGCTCTATAATCTGATCCGTGGTGCGGGGGGAGATGGATTAGCCGCCTTAAGTTGGCAACGCTCTTTGACCGAGGAAGTTACTTTAGTCCGACCAATTTTAGGGATATACCGTCGAGAAACCCTAGAATTTTGCCATCAGTTCGCTCTGCCGATCTGGTTTGATGTAGTTAATCAGAATAATCAATATGCTCGTAATCGGATTCGTGGCGAGTTAATTCCTTATCTTCAGGAGCATTTTAATCCTAAAGTGGAAAGCTCTCTGGCGCAAACCGCAGAGTTGTTACGCGCAGATATGGAGTATTTGGAAACCACCGCTCAGGATTTACTACAGCAGGCACGAGCAACCAATAGCGATCGACTAAATCGAGATTGTCTAAAAAATGCACCTTTAGCTATACAACGCCGAGCAATTCGGCAGTTTTTACCTTTGGTAATCAACAGACAACCAAATTTTGCTCAAATTGAAGCAGTGATTAAATTAATTTCTGCACCTAACAAAAGCCGTAGCTCTACTTTACCAGGAGGTGCGATCGCCGAAGTATCAGGAAAGTGGATTATCTTTGCTCGGTGCGATCGCCATAATTAAGTAGGGACGTTCCATAGAACGTCCCTACTTCTGACTTCTGACTTCTGTCTTCTGACTCTAGTATTAGTCGTCCATTTGCCAAGGTTGGGTGATATTACCTTCATCCAAGATTTTTTTAGGACGTAAAATTAAAACTAACTGACCAACAATTGGTAATTCGGGTTCGGTTTCAAACCAGCGTAATTCTAACTTTTGCTCTATTTCTACAATTAAGTAGCTATTAACATCCCAATCTTTATTTGCTCGGTCTAAAATGACCAAAACTTCTTCTACCTTGCCACCGAGATACTTGGGCAGAAGATTGCTGGGACACAAATAACCTACTGGATCTTGAGCTTTGAGAACTACCTGCCAACCAGGAATAGGAACATAAATACCTTTATTGACTGAGATTTGGCCAAAAGGCTGCTGAATTTCGACTCGATTTACTGCTGCTATGTCTTGGTTATTTAAAGGATATGAGCCAGCCAAAGGAACAATACGGGGTAGCTCTTCTTCTAATTCCAAACGATACAGAGGCAGCAATGGTTCAGTGGCACTTTTGATTACGCTAAAGTCACTTAATAACTTTTCGATCGCTTCCCTGGCAGTAGCTGAATGAGCAAATTTTAATCCTTGAGCAATTAAACGCGATCGCTGTTGCAGATCTTTTTGACTTTTAGCTCGTTTCCAAGACAAATAGGCTACCCAATCTCCAGGATGATTGGTAAAGGCTTCTGGTAACTGAGACATTCGCGAGACATCTTTAATCGCCTTCGCCACTAAATGCGCTCCATCTACGTCAATTCGCTTGTCGTAAGCAAGCAAGCTGGCATCTACTCGCTGCTTTTGGTTCAGTACACGGAATTCATATAGTACGTCGCTGCGGGGCCCTTTAAAATAAGCTAAGACTTCAGGTTTAACATCTGCCTGAACCAAATTCTCAAAAACTTGAGACGCTACAATTACCAAATTCTGTTGACTATTTTGAAATCCTGTGTCTTCAAAAATCCTTTGAGTACTGTATCCTGCTTTTTGTAACTTTTGACAAATTTGTCCCCACTCTACCCAACTGTTTTCTTTGTGCAGTAGCGAGCGCATTAATTTCTGCGCTTGATCTTCTGAGATTTCTACCCGACTATCCTGTGGCATATTATTCATCTCTTCCTTCTTATTTCTCCTTGCATCTTCTTCTCTGTTAAAGCCACTTTTTTTTTAATCTTCTGAACCTGAACTTCCCTGATGATAGTGACCTTGGGTCAAAGAATGAGGCACTTCTAACCCGTTAGCCTCCATTAAACTAGGGTTACTCATAATCTCTTGCGGTGTACCATCGGCAACAATTCTCCCTTGATTAAGCATGACGACGCGATCGCAAACTTCAATAATTAATTCTAAGTCATGGGAAGAAATTACTGTTGTCTCGTGGGAAGAGTTAAGAAACTTAATTAATCTACGTCTGGCTCTTAAGTCTAAGTTGGCACTTGGTTCATCATAAAGTACGATCTGGGGTAGCATAGCCAAAACAGCAGCGATCGCTACCATACACTTCTCCCCTCCTGAAAGCCGATGGGAAATTCGATTCGCTAAATGAGTCACTCCAGTTAAAGATAAAGCAGCACTAATTCGAGCTTCTATTTCCTCAGGGGATAACTCGATGTTTTCTAAACCAAAAGCGATATCATCCCTCACCGTAGGGCAAAATAGCTGATCGTCAGGATTTTGAAACACCAGTCCAATTTCGGGATTAAATTCTCCAGTTTGGATCGAGCGATCAAATAATTTAACTTCACCATAAGTAGGTTTTAAAATCCCACAAATCGTCAAGAATAAACTAGTTTTTCCAGCACCATTAGCCCCAATTAAGCCAACACTCTCTCCTGAAGAAATATTTAAATTGATGTCTGTCAGAATTGCTCTTTCTTGTTCAAAACTAAAGCACAGGTTATTGATAGAGATTGCTTTAGTTTTGAGCGAAAATTGCTCTGCTGTTTCTACTAGATTTTCCATTATTGTTTAAATTTTAATCTTTAATGCTGATCGATAATTTTAAATATTTAAAAAATAAATTTAGGTAAAATTGCTTGCAAGGCAACTAAAAAGATTGCTATTACAACTGTTATAATTGTTGCCCATAAGCTGTAGCGATCGCTTTGTTTGTTCCCTTGCCAATAGTTTTTTTTAAAAATTCTTTGGCTACCATAACCTCGTAGAATCATTGCCTGATAAATCCTTAAAGAGCGATCGTAACTCCTTACTAAAATGCTACCAGTTAATTGAGCAAAAACTTCCAAATTTCGACGCTTAAAACCTTTGGCTTGAAATCCTCTTAATCTCATAGCTCGCTGCATAGTTGTCAGCATTTGTCCTAATTCCTCTAGATAACGATAGGACAATAAAGTCATATCTACAATTACTCTTGGTAATCCAAAAGAGCGCATTGCCTTAATACTACTTAAAAACGGAGCTGTGCCAAATAAAACTAAGCTCACGGTTAAAATACAAAAAAACCGTACTGAAATTAAGACTGCTTGCCAACATCCTTCTTCTTTAATCGTTAAAAATCCTAGCTGAAAAATGGGAGTATCTCCTGCGATAAAGGGTAGCAAAAATACTACTGCTAAAATGAACCAGCTAGGGTAACGTAATCGCTTAATTAAAAAGGCAATCGGTATTTTTGAAAGACTAAACAAAATACTGGTAATTATCACCATTATTGGTAACAACCAGATATTTTGCATGAAAGCAAAAGCAAAAATTAAGCTCAATAAACCTATCAGTTTATAGTTTTGTTGCCAGCGATGGAGAGGAGAATCTAAATAAGCATATTGATCGAGAATTAATTTCATTAAATGATTACAAATGACTGAACGTTGGCTAGTTTTTACTTAATTTAATAATTCAAGATTTTAATAATTCAGGTTTAACTTTCTCCAGAAAAGAAATTAACATCACCGTAAATACACCTTCAATAGCTGCTTGAATACTATAGCTACCTAAAGAGATAACAATAGCGGTTCTTTCGGCATTAACATCCATATCAGGAGAAATATTAGTTACTAACAGAATGGCGAACATCGCTGCCGACAATAACAATGCTCCTGCACCAGAAGCAAAAGACAAAATTGTAGTTAAAATTATTAGTTTTTCGCCCCGCAAACGCCCCCGTTGTTGAAATAGATGATAAGCTGCGATCGAAGGCGAACCGATAATGATGGCATTAGCCCCCAAAGTAGACATTCCGCCATGCTGAAACATCACGGCTTGAAAAAATAGACCAATCAAGATTGCCAGAAAAGCGTAGTAACCTAAAAGCGCGCCCATTAAACCATTGAAAATCAAATGGATACTAGTGGGGGGTATAGGAATATGAATTAAAGAAGCGACAAAAAAAGCCGCCGTCAACAAAGAAGCTTTAGGGATATTCGCTTGAAGATTACGATCTCGATCAATCTGGCGCAAACAGTACCAGGTAACGCCACCAGTCAAAGCATAACCAGCAATACAAACGCCAGGAGGAAGAAAGCCGTCGGGAATGTGCATTAGTGAAAATTAATCTAGTTTAGAAGACTTGGAGCGCGAAAAAAACAAAGCTGTTCCTACAAAACCCCAGATACCAGCCAGCGCCATAACTGCCTTTTGCGCCGAAGTATAACCACTACCACCAGATGACAACTGAGTATCCGCAACATTTTCTCGCTCGCCTGTAATGGGAATACTAGTGATATCACCATGTCCAGACTGACGCACTTTGACATCCCAATCGCCAACATTTTCGGCACTCGTCTGAGGAACAAAGGTAAAATTACCAGATTCATCGGTTGTGCCTTTAAGCCAGGGGTTAGCGCGATCGCTTGGAGCGTAGACTACTACCTGAGCGTTTGCCATCGGCTTTCCATCATCATATTTTGCCTGGATGGTAATCGCCGATGTTTGACGATACTCAATATTTGCACCATGAGCTAAAGTTTTTTCGGGTACTGCTATTAGTGCAAGTAAAGTTAATAAAAAGTAAAACCGCGTCATAAATCACTGTAGAGCTACTAATTAAGGAAATTGTAAAATTTTTCAGCAAAACAAAGTCATTTTTTGCTGTTTTTTTCAAGATTTGGCAATTTTAGGCATAGAATGACAAACTATTATTTAGTTTTCTTGCTTATTGTGAATTTGTCACTACACAGTGTCCTTCCCCGACATGACCTAAGCCCGCGATCGCCTCGGTCAAAGTTTGATAATCTGGCTTAGATAGTTGACTAGCCAAATCTGCCTCATCGAGCTGTACCGTTCCATTGCTAGCCAAATCAGCTAAAGGCTGAAATCCTAAAGCGCCTTGATTCAAAGCATCCTCTGGGGGGGTATCTGCATCACCAAAAATATGATCGAAGTGAAAGGTTGCTTCTACCTTTCCTGGGGTATCTGCTGCTACTATTCCTTGACGTGATTCACCAACAAATTCGCCACAGACATACTCGGCTGGTTGATTAAAGCCCAGATCAAAATTAATTGTTTCTCCATTTTTAGTTGCTTGACCTTGTAAAGCAATAGTCTTTCCCTGGATTGGCGTTTCTTCGCCTGCGGTAGTTAATTTCCAAGCCAAAGCATTGTAAAATCCTTCAGGAACATTAGCTTGAGCTACTACTATTGGTTCTGCCTCAGCTTCTCCCTCAGCTAAATCGAGAATTTTCGGAGTGTCAAAAGTTGCTTTGTTCTGATACTCGATGCTTTCCTTAGTATCGCCTTTTTGAGGTTCAAAAGGTGATTCCGTAGAGTATGCCACCGCATCAGCAAGACTAACGTATAGGTGCTCAAAACTTATTTTCCAGCCATCTTTACTGACAAAACCTTGTCTAACAAAATCCTCTCCATTTGCCACTAATGCTAAAGTTCCTTCTTGCGTAGCTGCTGCTATAGTTTTCTCCCTTTCTTGAGCAAAACCATTTATAACCAGAGAACCTAGAGCTATTCCGTAAGCAAATATACGTACCTTGTTCATATTTTATTTCTTGCGCTGAAAAAAGAATTAGAGTTGGTAAATTTTTTATCTCTACTTTAGTAATAATGAATTTTGACTACGCTTTTCAATCCCCCCGGAGGGCATTGCAGCTAATTTATTAGCGAAAATCAACTTTGTCAGCGGTTATTTTTGAACACTTGTTGCTAAGAATAAAAAATAAATCCGTGTTATTTTCCGTCAAATTGCTTACAATGCCATAGAAGCAAAAGAAAAAAAAAGTTTGCGATTTCTTCATAAATCTTAGGGAAATATTCCCAAATTTCTGTTTAATCTTCACTAAATTCATAACAATCGAGGCTAAAATCGGAAAATGATTGCAATTTTCTAGTTGATAACACTCACTAGGTCAATAATTCCAATCATGGTTTAGCGATTTGTTAGCTTTGTTTGTTAACAAACAGCTAACCTCACAAATCAAAAGTTAAATAATGTGTAATTAAACACTAGTTAAGCAAAACTTAACTAAACTTAACTAAAACAAATATCATTAAATTTTTCACTGAAGGAGCAAGAGGAAAACGGCATGACCCAAGCTAATCAAGTTCTAGCAACAATCGCCAATCCTGGAAACGATTGGGAAAGTCTAATCGAAGAAGATAACAAGAAAAATCAAGACAGTAATGTAGATATCAAGTCAGCAGCAAAAGGTAAAACTAAAAAAGAGGGTACTACTACAAAACGCGCTGAACGCGGCAGGAAAAAACCCTACACTGAAGATTCAATTCGTATCTATCTACAAGAAATCGGCCGCATTCGATTACTCAGAGCAGAAGAAGAAATTGAGCTAGCTCGCCAAATTGCCGACTTACTTGAACTAGAAAGACTAAAAGATAGTTTAGAAGATGGCTTAGGTAGAGAAGCCACCGACGAAGAATGGGCAAGAGAAGTAGACATGGAATATCGCAAGTTCTGTCGTCGCCTCTTTCTCGGTCGAAGAGCTAAAGACAAAATGGTGCAGTCTAACCTGCGTTTGGTTGTATCGATCGCCAAAAAATACATGAACCGCGGCTTGTCTTTTCAAGATTTGATTCAAGAAGGTTCTCTTGGTTTGATTAGAGCGGCCGAAAAATTCGATCACGAAAAAGGCTATAAATTTTCTACTTATGCTACCTGGTGGATTAGACAGGCAATTACAAGAGCGATCGCCGATCAGTCTCGTACGATTCGCCTTCCTGTTCACTTATATGAAACTATCTCCCGGATTAAAAAAACTACTAAATTACTTTCTCAAGAGCAAGGACGCAAACCCACCGAAGAAGAAATTGCAACTCGCATGGAAATGACCATCGAGAAGCTCAGATTTATCGCTAAATCGGCTCAATTGCCAATTTCTTTAGAAACCCCTATTGGTAAAGAAGAAGACTCTCGTTTGGGCGATTTTATCGAAGCTGATGGCGAAACTCCAGAAGACCAAGTATCAAAAAGCTTACTCAGAGAAGATTTAGAAAGCGTACTAGATACTCTCAGCCCTCGCGAACGCGACGTTCTTCGCCTTCGTTATGGTTTAGATGATGGTCGCATGAAAACATTAGAGGAAATTGGACAAATCTTTAATGTTACCCGCGAGCGTATCCGCCAAATCGAGGCTAAAGCTCTACGCAAATTGCGTCATCCAAACCGCAACAGCATATTAAAAGAATACATTCGTTAAATTAATTTACTCATCCATCTTTAGTTAGATAGTAGGAAGGGATCGGCATCAAGTGCTAGATCCTTTTTGTTTTGTAGCAAAATGTTTGTCGAACAAGTTGGCGATCGCAGTTCCTCAATTAACTATTTAACAAACATTAACAAACATAGTAAAGTGAACGGTACTCCGCCTTGAAAAGGAGGGCAAGACGGGCGAGGTTGCCTCGCCCGCTTGATATGTCCGTGCGAAGCCTGCGTTCACAAGGGGCTGACTCTTGAATTTACTTCAAGAGCTTGTACGCCCCGCCGCCTTCCGCGGTCATTTAAATTAGCTGCTCAGTGAGTATGCTTGCGACTGCGTTCTAATTTTTTAAGCTTTTCTAGTAAATGATTCTGACAGTACTGCTTAAACTGAGACAAAGTTTTAAGTTTAAGACTCGGTGCGGTTTTCGCTTTTAGTTCAGATGATTTTGCGTTTAGTGGTTGAGCGTCGGGTATAGGAGTAAGAGTAGGTAAAAAATTTTGCCCCCAAAGCCCGGTAGCAGCCACATTACTATCTGCCAGTGACTGACAAAGGACGATCGCCTGTTCTAGCTGTTGATTCTCTCGATAGGCTTTCACTAAACCTCGTTGAATATCAAAATAGATTTGATTACTAGAATCTACTATTGATAAGAGCTGTTCAAAGGTAGCTACCGATGCGGAGAACTTCCCCTGATGCAAATAGCGATCGCCCAGAATAAATAGCCGTTCAATTTTTTTGGCTGATAAAGATTTATCCACAAAAATAATCAAGAGTTAATTTAATAAATTGCCAACGTTAATATTGCTACGTTCTTCGGCAGTAGTGACAAATAACGCTTGAGACTGATATCTCATACCAATTTAAATTGAAAACAAGGCAAATGAACTAAACTGGAAGTAGTTATTTAGTATTTTTTACTAATGGTTGGTGTAACTTCAATTGAAATAAAAGAAAGTTTGGATGATCTAGCTGAACAGTTACATCAAGCCAAAA